>JALONY010000126.1 GCA_025454715.1 Anaerolineae bacterium | reverse complement strand
GTTGACCACGGACGAGCGCACCGAAACCCCGCGCTAAACAGCTTAAAGGATGGGTACATGCCATAGCGCACCCACCCGCGCATATCCTCCGCCCCGGATATGAACATGCCGCCCCGCAAGATACGCTCGTCGGTGGCGGTCAAGTCCTCGCGCCCATCGGTCGGGTCATACGGGTAATCCCAATACCGGCTACTGACCCATTCGGCCACGTTGCTGCTCATGTCGTGCGCGCCCACCCACGACGCCCCCGCCGTGCGGATGCCCTCACCGACCTTGCTCAAGTTCAAATCGGGGTTGTAGCCAAACCAATCGATGGTCTCGAAATACACGACATTTTGGGGGATGAACTCATTGCCCCACGGGTAGGTCAGCCCATCCGGCCCCCGCGCCGCAAATTCCCATTCGGCCTCGGTCGGCAACCTGCCGCCGCGCCGCTCACGGCAAAACGCCTCGGCCTCCGGCCACGTGATGTGCTCGACGGGTTCGGCCTCGCCGTGGTACACGCCAACGTCCTCCCTCACCCCGCCCAAGCGCCGGAAATCGGCGTTAAACACCTCGAATTTGTCCAGCCAAAACGGGGTCTCGATGCAGACCTCATGGACGGGTTGGGCGTTATCGAACTCGTTTTCACTCCCCATCTGGAAGCACCCGGCGGGCACCAACACCATCATCACGCCGTCAAACATGCGCTCGAGCGGCGTCCAGTCGGCATTCGTGGTGACTCCGGCGAGGGCGCGGTCTTCTGAGGGGCGGGGGGTGGCGGAGATGAGTTGGTAAGCGATGGCGATGACGGTCACGATGACCAGAAACACCGCCAGCAATGCCGACCGACCGGGTTGAAAGAACGGACTCGACATCGCGCACCCCCCTTTTTTGACGCCCAGAGCATATTTGGACAGTATGGCGCAAGGGCGGGGTGGGTGCAAGCCCCCGCCCCACACGCCTGTAGGCTGCTCTGGCACTGCTCCCCTCGCCCGTTTTCGGGCTGAGGGGTCGGGGGTGAGGGACTCGCCCCTACACCGCCTGCAACTCGCCCTCGCCCGCCGGCTTCAGGTTGAACACCTCGTCATAGCTGCGCTCCAGCTCTTGGCGGAACTGCTGGGTATACAGGTTGTAGTAATACCCGCGCTGGCGCAACAGCTCGGCGTGGCTGCCCATCTCTTGAATCGTGCCATTGGCAATCACGATGATGCGGTCGGCCTTCTTGACCGTGCTCAGGCGGTGGGCAATCACGAAGCTGGTGCGCCCGCGCATGACCGCCTCCATCCCTTGCTGGATCAGTGCCTCGGTCAGCGTATCGACCGACGAGGTGGCCTCGTCCATCACGAAAATCTCGGGGTCGGCGAGGATGGCGCGGGCGAGGCTGAGCAATTGCTTCTGCCCGACCGACAGCAAGATGCCGCCCTCGCCCACTTCCTCGTCATACCCCTTTTCGAGGGTGCTGACGAAGGCGTGCGCGCCCGACAGGTGCGCGGCCTGCTCGACCTCGGCATCGGTGGCGTCGAGGCGGCCATAACGGATGTTCTCGCGGATGGTGCCGCTGAACAGGTGCGGCGTCTGCAACACCATCCCCAACCGGCTGTGGATGGCGCTCAGCGGCATGGTGGTATAGTCCTGCCCGCC
Organism: Anaerolineae bacterium; assembly: GCA_025454715.1. Taxonomy (GTDB): domain Bacteria; phylum Chloroflexota; class Anaerolineae; order Aggregatilineales; family Phototrophicaceae; genus Flexicrinis. Next base: position 7,858 of record JALONY010000126.1, on the reverse strand, counting down.
CATCAGGATGCGCCCGTTGCGCGGCTCATAAAAGCGGCACACGAGGTTCACGATCGTGCTCTTGCCGCCGCCGGTCGCCCCGACCAGCGCGATGGTCTCGCCTTGCTTGATGGTCAGGTTGAAGTCCTTGAGCACCGGCTTGGCGGGGTCGTAGTAAAAATCGACGTTCTCGAACACGATATCGCCGCGCAACGTGCCCGGGTCGGTCGCGTTCGGGCGATCGACCACCTCGGGCTGGCTGTCGAGCAGGCTGAACATGCGCTCTGCCGAGGCGATGGCGTGCTGCATCTCGGCATACACCCGCGCCACGTCCGAGACCGGCCACATCATGAACGTGATGTAGGCGACGAACGCTTGGATGCCGCCGATGGTCATGCCGCCGATGCTGGTCTGCCAGCCGCCGTACCACGCCACCGCCGCCACCGCCACCGCGCTGATGATTTGCACGCTGGGCAAGAACATGGCCGACAACCACGCCCCGCGATACGACGAGCGGTGCATACTGCCGGTCAAGCCCTTGAACTCCTCGAGGTTGGCGTTTTCGCGCCGCATCGACTTCACCACGCGCACGCCGGTGATGTTCTGGTTGAACTCGCCCGAAATCATCGAGTTATACTTGCGCGAATCGCGATATTCCACCAACATCCGCTGCTTGAACCACACCGCCACCACGAGGATGACCGGCAGGATGGCCGCGACAATCAGGGTGAGCTGCCAACTGATGGTCAGCATGAACAGCATCGAGACGAGGATGTTGGTCACCGCCCACGTCACGTCCAGCAAGCCCCACGTCAGCACGTTCGAGACGCGCTCGGGGTCGCTGGTCAAGCGCGACATCATCCAACCGACCGGCGTGCGGTCGTAGTAGCTGAACGACAAGCGTTGAAGGTGCTCGAACATCCGCTTCCGCAGGTCGTATTGGACTTGGTGCCCCAAGCGCCCGCAGATATAGATGAAGACGAACACCATCGCCGCGAACCCGACCATCAGCAGGCCGTATTGCAAGGCCAAGCGGCCAATCAGGTCGGCATTGCCCGCCACGATGCCGTCATCGACGATTTGCTTGCTGAGCAGGGTGAAGTACGACTCCATGAACGACACCCCGACCGCGCACGCCAAGAACAGCGCGACCTGTCCCTTGTAGGGCAACAATTGCTTCAACAAGCGCCTGACCGTGCCGCCGTTGAACTGGGACGAAAATTCTTCTTCCTCAAAGCGGTGTTCGTCGCTCACGAACCCACCTCCTTCTCGACTTCGTCGTCGATGCGCGATTGCATGTCGAAAATGCGGCGATAAAAGCCGTCGGGCGCGTCCAACAGGCTGGCGTGCGTGCCCGCCTGCACGATTTGGCCGTTGTCGAAGACCAAAATTTGGTCGGCGTTCATGACGGTCTGCACGCGGTGGGCGATGATGAACGCGGTGCGCCCGGGGAGCAATTGCTTCACCGCGTCACGGATGGCCGCCTCGGTCTCGCTATCGACCGACGAGGTGGCGTCGTCCAAAATCAAGATGCGCGGGTTCTTCAGCAGGGTGCGCGCAATCGCCACGCGCTGTTTTTGCCCGCCCGAGAGGGTCACGCCGCGCTCGCCGACCAAGGTGTTGTAGCCTAATGGGAAGCTCTCGATGACGTGGTGCACCGCCGCCGCCCGCGCCGCCGCGTACACCTCTTCATCGCTGACCGCCCGCCCGACACCATAGGTGATGTTCTCGCGGATGGTGCGGCTGAACAAGAACGGCTCTTGCTCGACCACCCCGATGTTGCGGCGCAAGAAATCCCGTGGGTACTGGCGGATGTCCACCCCGTCCAGCGTGATGTCGCCGCCGCTGTGCTCATAGAAGCGCATCAGCAGGTTAATCACGGTGGTCTTGCCGCTGCCGGTCGCGCCCATCAAGGCCACCACCTGCCCGGGGCGCACGTCGAACGAGACGCCCTTCAGCACCGGCAACCCACGCTCGTACTCGAACGCGACGTTTTGGAACGACACCGCGCCCTGCACCGCCTGCACCGGCGCGGCCTCGGCCTCGCCCAGCGGCTCACGCGGGTGCTTGATGATGTCCATCACGCGGTCGTAGGCCACCAGCGCCTGCGACGCCTGCACGATCAGCCGCCCCATGTTGCGCATCGGGTGGATGATGTAGACCACCATGCCGGCAAACGCGATGCAGGTCGGTGAGCGGCCAAAACAGCGAGTGCATCATCAGCAAGCGGTTGTTCTTGTGGAAATGCTTGCGGTTCTCTTGATCGAAGCGCTGCATCTCATAGGGCTGGCGGGCGAAGGCTTTCACCACGCGCACGCCGGTCAGGTTTTCTTGCAGGCGGGTCGAGACGATGGCCTCTTGGGCTTGCACCTCCTCGAAGCGCTTCTCGACGCGGCTGAAGAAGAACCACGACAGCGCGAACACGATCGGGACGACCACCGCCGAATACCAGCCCAGCCCCGCGTCGATGGTGAACAAAATCACCAGCCAATTGACCACGAACAGCAAGACGATGCGCCCGATTTGCGTGCCCATCTCCGACAAAAAGCGCCGGATCATATCGACATCCGACGTGACGCGCTGCATCAGGTCGCCGGTCGGTTGCTTGTCGTGGTAGCTGAACGGCTGGCGCTGCACATGGTCATACAGGTAATTACGCAGGCGATAGGCCACGCCCTCGGCGGTCGAGCTGGCGTAGCGCCCGCTCAAGAAGGTGAAGCCGCCCTCGATGGCCGCCAACAGCACGAAGCCGAGCGCGACCAACGGGATGACGCTCAGCACATCGCCGCGTGCCAGCACGTCGTCAATCAAGAAACTGAGCAGAACCATCGTGCCGGTCTTGGCGGAGACGGCCACCACTTGGCTGCCGACCGCCCAAATGTAGTCGGCGCGATAACCGGTAATCATGCGCCAGATGCCCAACAAGCGGTTGGGGTGTGCCGCGTCCTGCAAGTCGTAATCCGACCGCTTGAGCAGGTGCGTGAGGGGGGGCGTCGTCGGGACAACAGACATGTCCATCGACCTCCTGAAACGATACAGTCGAAACGAAAAGAGGGGTGGGAACGTTAACCGTGGGTGGATGTGCGGGTGGCCGATGTGCTTCAGTTTAACCGACCCTATCGCACGCATGGTCTTGATTGTACTGCATGACGAGCGTTTTTGAACGTTTGAATTTGTTGCAACGTCTCAATACTCGGTGGACTTCAGGACTTTCCTGACCCCTAAACAACTATCCTGACACGTCTAGGAGTATACGCCGCCCTGTGCCGCGCTGTAAAGCGCTGGCCGCCCCCAACGGCTGGGGGCATTTTCACGCCGCGCTCATAAGGCGTTTTTGGGGTGTTAATCATGTTAAAACTCGGCCATCAAATCGCACTTTTGCTTAAATTAACTCGCAATCGGTCTTAAAACAGCGCCCCTGTTGCGTTAAACGTTTACCGCTATCCTCTGACCACGGGTGCGGGGAAACGGTCTCCCCGCTCATCCAAAGTTGACACATATGTCAAGGAGAACACTCCCCATGAAGAACCGCTTTGTTGCTCTGCTGATGGTGTTGGCGCTGCTGGTTTCGGCTGGCGCGACCTTCGCCCAAGAAGAAAAGACGATCGCTCAGTTGGCCGCCGAGACCCCCGAGCTCTCGACCCTGTTGTCGCTGGTGGAAGCCGCTGGCCTCGCCGAGGTGCTCAACAGCACCGATGCCGAGTTCACCATCTTCGCCCCGACCAATGACGCTTTCGCCGCGCTGCCGAGCTTCGTGGTCGAGTACGTGACCTCGGATGTCGAGCTGTTGACCGCCGTCCTGACCTACCACGCGCTGCCCGCCGCCGTGACCTCGGATGCCGTCAGCCCGATGATGGCCGCCACCGTCAACGGTGGTGAGCTGACCATCGATGTGGTCGATGGCATGGTGAAGGTCGATCAGGCCACCGTCGTGACCGCCGACATCATCGCCTCGAACGGCGTCATCCACATCATCGACAGCGTGCTGGTCCCGACCATCACCCTGCCGGAGGTCATCCCCGCCGACGTGACCGGCGACATCAGCATCGCTGGTAGCTCGACCGTCTTCCCGTTGACCCAGTTCATCCTCGACCAGTTCGTGGCCGAAGGCTACGCTGGCACCATCACCAACGACTCGGTCGGCACCGGTGCCGGTTTCGAGCGCTTCTGCACCACCGAGAACGCCACCGACATCAGCAACGCCAGCCGCGCCATCCGTGAAGAAGAAGCCGCCAACTGCGAAGCCGCTGGCCGCCCCAACATCGGCCTGCGCGTCGGTGACGACGGCATCGCCGTGGTCGCCAACCCGGCCAACGAGTTCCTGACCGACCTGACCGCCGAGCAACTGGCGCTGGCCTTCAGCACCGCCGTGACTTGGGCCGACGTTGACCCCTCGTTCCCCGCTGAGCCGATCATCCGCTACAGCCCGGGCACCGACAGCGGCACCTTCGACTTCTTCGTCGAGGAAGCCCTCGATGACAACGCCGACGCCCTGCTGAACGCCACCGAGCTGAACCTGAGCGAGGACGACAACGTCCTGCTCGAGGGCGTGGCCAACAACGTCAACGCCATCGGTTACTTCGGTTTCGCTTACTACACCGAGAACGCCGCCGACCTGAAGATCATCTCGATCGACGGTGTCTTGGCCACCCCCGAGACCGTCGCCAGCGGTGACTATGCCTTGGCTCGCCCGCTGTTCATCTACACCGCCATCGAAGTGTTCGCCGCCAAGCCGCAGGTCGCCAGCTTCGTCTCGTACTACCTGACCAACGACGAGGCCGCCATCGAGGCCACCGGTTACTTCCCGGCCAACAAGTTCGACCAGAACATCGCCCGCTTGCTGGTGGCCGCCGCCATGCACAGCGCGATGATGGGTGGCATGTAATTCTCGCGCAAGCGAGCCTTACACGCCAACGGGTCTGAACCCAGACTCACGCAGGGGGGACGCCGTGAGGTGTCCCCCCTCATCGGTTTTTTGGTTACCGATACGTATGAATGACGCTACTTAAGTTTTTTGGAAAAAAGTCTTGGTCTGGGGTTATTGTTTCTTTTGGAGGGAACACACCACATGGCAAGCGAACAAGCGCAGCCAGTAGCAGGGGCGGCACGGGTCAGCGCCAAAGCACCGGCCAACCCATCCCTGCGCGCACAATCTCGCCCGGGCGAGACCATCATCGGCTACATCTTACTGGCCTGCGGCGCGGTCTCCGTGCTGACCACCGTCGGCATCGTCATCGTGCTGCTGTCGCAGACCATCCTGTTCTTCCAATCGCGGGCGTGGATTGGCGTGCGCCTGCCGGTGGCGCAAGAAGCCCCGTTGGCCACCGTCAGTGGCAGCGTCAACGAGACCGACGGCCAAATCTCGATCGTCTACCTCGACGAAACCCGCGTCTTCCAGCAAGGCCAGCTCATTCAGGTCGATGAAGAAATCATGCTCGTCACCGACCGCACGCGCAGCCGCTTGTTCGTCCAGCGCGGCCAAGAGGGCACCGTGCCGCTGGCGCACGCCGCCGACACCCAAATCTTCCCGATGGTGCCCACCGCCGTCCGCACCGTTGACGACATGGAGAACGACGACCTGACCGTGACCGTCACCGAGGGCTTCGGGCGTGGGTTCACCCTCGGCCAAGACATCAAAATCGGTGCCGAGGTGTTGCGCGTCATCGACATCGATGGTGACGTGTTGTCGGTCGAGCGCGGCATCGAGGGCAGCATCGTCCCGCACTCGGCCAACTCGGCGGTCGAGGCCGAAGACCGCCCGACACTGACGGAATTCTTCAGCAACACCGTCTGGCAACCCGTCAGCGGCCAATTCGGCATCTTGCCGCTGGTCACCGCCACCATGCTCACCAGCCTCGTGGCCATGACCGTCTCCATCCCCATCGGCATGGGCATCGCCATTTATTTGGCCGAGTACGCCAGCCCCCGCGTGCGCGGCACCATGAAGCCCATCCTCGAAATCCTCGCCGGTGTCCCGACCGTGGTCTACGGCTTTTTCGCCCTGACCTTCATCACCCCCGGGCTCCGCACGCTGTTTTTCGGCGACGCCATCAACTTCACCAACATGCTGGCGGCAGGTTTGGCCATGGGCATCCTGATTACCCCGCTGATTAGCTCGATGTGCGAGGACGCCATCAGCGCCGTTCCCCGCGCCCTGCGCGAGGCCAGCTATGGCCTCGGCGCGACCAAGCTCGAGACCACCATCCAAGTCGTGCTTCCGGCGGCGGTCTCCGGCATCTCGGCGGCCATCATCATCGGCCTGTCCCGCGCCGTCGGCGAGACGATGATCGTGGCGCTGGCGTCGGGCGCTGGCCCCAACTTCACCTTCAACCTGCTCTCCAGCGCCGAGACCATGACCGGCCACATCGTCCGCATCTCGGGCGGCGACTTGTCGTATGGCACCATCGACTACGTCAGCATCTTCGCGGTCGGCGCGACGCTGTTCGTCATCACCTTCACCCTCAACGTCCTGAGCGGTTACATCGCCAATCGCCTGCGTGAAAGGTACTAAACGCCATGAGCAACCTGATCGATATCGGGGTCTATCGCTCCGACGTCAACAAACGCAACGCCCGCGGCAACTTGATGCAGCGCCTGTACTTCAGCGCGATGATCATCGCCATCATCGTGCTCATCATGCTGCTGTTCAGCATCATCAACCAAGCGTTCGGCTATATCGCCGTCTCACAAGCCATCAAGACCGAAGACCTCTCGGATCAGCCGCTCAACAGCTTGTCGTCCGACGAGCTGGCGCAAATCTTGCTGGAGCAGACCCCGCGCCTGCTGCTGGTGATGGTGCGCGACAACCTCAACCGTGCGCCGGTCGATCAATTCACCACCACCCCGTTTAGCCAGAGCATCAACGGCACCGTGCCCGAAGACCTCGCCAGCGTCACCCCGCGTGACCTGAGCGGCGACGCCGGCCCCGCCGCCTATGCCCGCCTGCTGGCCGCCAACCTCAGCCCCGACGCGCTGACCGCCTTGATTGAGGCCAACGTGCTCAAGGTCGAAATCGAGAAGTCTTGGACGCTGGCCGAGAGCTTGTTCAACCGCGCCGCCATCGAGGCCGAGGTGGCCAACACCCCCGAGCAAGAAGAACTGCGCTTCCACTCGTGGCTCAACAACCGCCTGCTGACCCAGCGCAACTCGCAACAAGTCGAGCAGACCGGCATCGGCCCCGCGCTGGCGGGCACGGCCTACCTGCTGATTATGACCATCGCCATCTCGTTGCCGTTGGGCGTCGGGGCGGCCATCTACTTCGAGGAATACGCCAAAGAAAACTTCCTCAACAAGCTGCTGGAGACCAACATCCGCAACCTCGCGGGCGTCCCCTCCATCATCTACGGGATGCTCGGCCTGACGGTGTTCGTCAACACCTTGTCCGGCATCACGCAAGGCCGCACCATCCTGAGCGGCGCGCTCACCCTCAGCCTGCTGATTTTGCCCATCATCATCACCAACTCGCGTGAGGCGTTGCGCGCCGTGCCCTCGACCATCCGCGAGGCCAGCTATGGGCTGGGCGCCACCAAGTGGCAGACCGTCAGCCGCCAAATCTTGCCCGCCGCCCTGCCGGGCGTGCTGACCGGCTTGATTTTGGGCGTCAGCCGCGCCATCGGCGAGACCGCCCCGCTCATCGTCATCGGCGCGACCAACTCCATCAGCACCTTCCCCGATGGCCCGTTCTCGCGCTTCTCGGTGCTGCCGTTCACCATCTACAACTGGTCTACCCAGCCCGATGCCTCGTTCAAAAACGCCGCCAGCGCCGCCATCATCGTCTTGATGTTGCTGTTGCTGCTCATCAACGCCACCGCCATCGTCCTCCGTAACCGCGCCGTCAGCAAGAGGGTTCAATGACCAACCAAGCCGCCACCTCCACCGC
>JALONY010000125.1 GCA_025454715.1 Anaerolineae bacterium | reverse complement strand
TCAGCACCTGTGCGCCTTACAATCCCAACTGCCCAACCCGCCCTATCTGGCGTTGTGGGCGCGCCTCGCCACGTTCGAGCGCGCCAGCCTGACCGACGCACTGCACGCCGGGCAGGTGTTGCGCGTGCCGTGGTTGCGCTCCACCCTACACCTCACCTCGCCTGCCGATTACGCCCGCTTTAGGCCGCACGTGTTGCCCGCACTGGTGAAGGGCTTGCGCTCGTTTCACGGGCGCAACCTGACCGGCATCGACCCAGAGCGCGTGGCCGCCGCAGCCATCCCTTACCTGACCGAAGCACCCCGCACGATGGGGGACATCAAGAAGTACCTGATGCCGCAGTTCGAAGGCGTGGACGGCGAAGCGCGCGCTGGAAGATTTTTTCGTGCGCTACTTGCGCGCTTATGGCCCCGCCAGCGTGATGGACTTTCAGACGTGGGCTGGCCTGACCAACCTCCAAAAGCCGCTCGCCCCGTTGCGCGACCGCCTGACCGTCTACGGCACCGAGGACGGGCGCGAGGTATGGGACGTGCCCGACGGCCAAATCGTGGACGGCACGCAGGCCGCGCCCGTCCGGCTCGTCCCTGAATATGACAACGCGGTCATCGGGCACCAAGACCGCACGCGCATCCTGCCCGAGGCCGACCGCACCAAGGTCTTCTTGTCGGCGGCGCGGGTGCTGGGCACGGTGTTGGTCGATGGGTTCGTGGCGGGGGTGTGGAAGCTGGAGCGCCCGACCAAAAAGCGCTTGACCGTGGTCATCGAGCCGTTTCGGGCATGGGGCACAAACGACCGCGCCGCGGTCGAGGACGAGGCGGCGCGGCTGGCGGTATGGGTCGATGGCGAGGCGGAGCGGGCGGTGCTGATGCGCGAGGCCTAGAAGCGCGGGCGGCGCGATTGGGTGGCGGGCTTGAGGTCGTGCAGCGCGTCGCTGATGTGGGTTTGCTCGTGGGCGCTATCAATCAGCTCGCGATAGGCTTTTTGGGTGTCGTCGCCTACCGTGTCGTCGATGATTGGCAACTCATCCCCGGCCACCTCGAACAAGGTGGCGATTTGAGCGCGCATCTTCGCCAGCGCCGCGGCGACGTTGGCGAGGCTGATGACCGTCTCGATGTCGGCAGACGACCAATCGCGGGGTTGCACGTCCATCACGCAGAAGGCGCCAATCAGCTCGCCCTGCACCACGAGCGGCGCGCCCAGATAGGCCGTAAAACCCAGCTCGGTCACGGCACGGTTGGCACGCAGGCGCGGGTCACGGCGCAAATCGCTGACCACCAGCGGCCTGCGGTCGGTGACGACGTATTGGCAAATCGAGAACGACAAATCGGTCTGGCGCGACTCCGACAGGGGCAAGGGCAACCCATACAAGCTTTTGTACCACTGGCGATGTGACTCGACCAACGACATCAGCGCGACCGGCGTGTGCAGGCTGCGCGCCGCCGCCACCGTCAGGTGGTCGAAGTGCGCTTCACGCGGGGTGTCCAGCAACGACAGCGCCCGCAAAATCGCCAACCGGCGCGGGTTCGACAAGATGTTGTCAGAGGTTTGAGTGACCATGAGAAGATCGGCTTTCTGGTTGAATGAAAAAGAGACGAGGCTGTATAAGTCAGCACGATAACAACGATTGTAAACCGGTACAAAAGACAAAAGCGTTAAGGTGAAATTAATGAGAATTTTGCGAAAGGGCGCGGCCAGATTGGTCTGGCTTGGTTTGGGGCGCGCCCGTACCATTGAAACAGATTTAAATAACCCTCTGCCTCAACCATACTGTTAGGGTGTTCATGTCCGCCGAATTCGTGACCCAAACCGATTACAAGACCGACCACCGCACCCCCGGGCGCTTCATCTGGTCACACATCAAGCGCCAGCCGTGGTTGCTGTTGATGATGTGCGTCGGGGCGTTCAGCAACGCGGCGTTGGCCGGTGCCTTGCCCTACCTGACCGGCATCGCGTTTACCGCCATCCGCGACACCCCCAATGACCTCGGGATGCAGGTGGTGCTGTGGAGCGTGATTGGCATCATCATCTCGCAATTGGTGCGGTCGGTGTTGCAATTGATGCGTAACGCCAGCGCCGAGACCTACGCCCAGCGCATCGAGCGCGATGTGCGCGAGGAGCTGTACGCCAGCGTGCTGGGCAAGAGCATGACCTTCCACGACCGCACGCCGGTCGGCGAAATCATGGCGCGGGTGACCAACGACGTGCGCGAGATGAACTTCTTCATGAACCCGGGCGTCAACCTCGTGGTCGGCTCTGGGATGTTCTTGATCATCCCGCTGGTCGCCTCGCCCTTGATTTACCCTGACCTGCTGTGGACGCCGTTGGCGTTCGTGGCGCTGCACGCGGTCGTCCAAGTCTATTTCGTGCGTGAGCTGCACCCGATTGCCCAAGAGGTGCGCGCCAGCTTCGGGCGGATGAACGCCCGCCTCGCCGAGGCGCTGGACGGGTTGCAGGTCATCAAGGGGGCGGCACAAGAGGCGCAAGAGGCGCGCCTGTTCGAGGGGCGGGTCGATGAGGTCAAGCGCCGCTTCATCCAGCAAGGCGGGGTCGAGGCGCGCTATCTGTCGAACCTGATGCTGCCGCTGGCGCTGGTGATTGGGCTGATTCACAGCATCGTGCTGTACGACCGCGGCTTGATTACGGTCGGCGACATCATCGCTTATAACGGGATGATTGGGCTGTTCGGGTTTCCGGTCTTCACCTCGCTGAACTCGCTGGCGCGCCTCGCACTGGGCTACGCCAGCGCCGACCGCATCCTGAACGTCATCAACACCCAGACCGACCTCGACCGCAACGAGGGCGGCCACAGCGCCACCATCCGGGGCGAGGTCGCATTCGAGGGCGTGACCTTCAGCTATAACCCGACCGACAAGCTGCCGGTGCTGCGCGACATCACCTTCAACGTGCGCGCCGGAAAGACGGTCGCCATCGTCGGGCAGACCGGCGCGGGCAAGACCACCATCACCAAGCTGATTAACCGCATTTACGACGCCAACCACGGCACCGTCACGGTGGACGGGGTGGACGTGCGCGATTGGAACTTGGCCACGCTCCGCTCACAAATCAGCATCATCGAGCAAGACATCTTCCTCTACAGCCGCACCATCGCCGAAAACATCGCCTTCGGCAAGCCCGACGCCACCCGCGAGCAAATCGAGGACGCGGCCAAGAAAGCCCAAGCCCACGAGTTCATCACCAGCTTCGAGGACGGTTACGACACGATCATCGGGCAGCGCGGCGTCACGCTGTCGGGCGGGCAACGCCAGCGGCTGGCCATCGCCCGCGCCTTCCTGACCAACCCGCCCATCTTAATCCTCGACGACAGCACCAGCGCCATCGACAGCGCGACCGAGGACAAAATCCAGCGCGCCATCTACGCCGCGGCGCAGGGGCGCACCACCATCCTCATCACCCACCGCCTCAGCCAGATTCGCTGGGCAGACCATATCGTGGTGCTCAAGAACGGGCAGGTGGTGGCGCAGGGCAAGCACGAGCAGCTCATGGCGTCGTCCGAGGCCTACCGCCGCATCTTTGCGCACTACGAGGGCGAGAAAGCCGGTTGAGGCAAGGCGGGGGCAAACACCCCACCACACACAACAACACCCCCGACCAGCGTTCTGGTCGGGGGTGTTTTGGTTAAGCGGAGCGCCTCGCGCTATTGCTTGGCGGGCTTGGGCTTCCACTGGAACAGGCGCTTGTCCATCTCCACGAAGAAGTAGGTCAGGACGGCCAGCGCCAGCGCCACCAGCAGGTAATCCAACGGGAGCGCCACCGTGCCGAAGAAGTCTTGCAAGAACGGCACGTACAGCAGGGCGAACTGGAGCAGGATGGTCAGGGCGACCGCGCCGATGACTGCCATGTTGCTGCCATAACCAATCTTCCAGATTGGGAAGCGCTCGCTACGGACGGCGATGGCGTGACCCATCTGCATGAACACCAGCGAGGTGAACAGCATGGTGCTCCAGAGCGCCGCGCCGCCCTCGGTCGGGACGCCGACCACGGCTTGGCCGCTCAGGCGCATGGTGAACTCCGACCAGTAGTTCATCTCGTACACGTCGGTGTAGCTCAGGATGTTGGCGCCTTCACACTCGGCCACCGCGACCGACGGGTCGCAGACGGGGATGCCGCGCTGCACCGGATAGAGCAAGGTGACCAGCAACGCCATGAAGCCGATGAAGACACCGATACGCAGCAGGTACGCGCCGAGGCCGCGGCTGAAGATGCTTTCCTTGGGGTCGTAGGGCGGGCGGTTCATCGCGTCGGTCTCGCCCTTTTCGACGCTGAGCGCCAGCGCGGGCAAGCCGTCGGTCACGAGGTTCATCCACAGCAGTTGCAGGCTGTTGACCGGCAGGGGCAAGCCCATGAACTGCGCGGTGAACAACACGCCGACCTCGCCGATGTTGCTGCCGAGGATGTACTTGATGAACTTACGCACGTTGTCGTAAATCGTGCGGCCTTCCTCGGCGGCCTCGACGATGGTGGCGAAGTTGTCGTCCAAAATCACCATGGACGAGGCTTCCTTGCTGACGGCGGTGCCGGTGATGCCCATCGCCACGCCGATGTCGGCGCGCTTGAGGGCGGGGGCGTCGTTCACACCGTCACCGGTCATCGCCACGATTTGGCCTTGCTTTTGCAGCGACTCGACGATGCTCAGCTTGTGCTCGGGCGAGACGCGGGCGAACACCGACACGGTGCGCGCCGCCTCGTCGATTTGGGCAGGGTTCATCAACGCCAGCTCACGACCGGTCAGCACCAGCTTCTTGTGGCGCGCCGCCTCGAACGAGGTCTCTTTGGTGATGCTCAGCTCGCGGGCGATGGCGAACGCGGTTTGCGGGTGGTCGCCGGTAATCATGATCGGGCGGATACCTGCGGCCACGCACCGCTCGACCGCCACCTTGACCTCGGGGCGCGGGGGGTCAATCATGCCGACCACGCCGAGGAAGATCATATCGTGCTCGACCGTCTCGGGGGTGGTCTTTTCGGGGATGCTGTTCAGCTTGCGATAAGCGAAGCCCAGCACGCGCATCCCTTCCGACGCCATTTGCGCGTCGGCCTCGAGGATGCGCTCACGGTAGGTCTTGTCGCTCCCGGGGGCGATGTTATCGAGGCTGACGGGCACGCCCTTCACCAGCACGTGGGTGCTGACATCGACGAGGCTGTCGGCGGCGCCCTTCGAGAACGCCACGAAATTCGGGCGGTCGGCGGCGTTGATGTCGTAGACGAACAGCGGCAGGGCGGTCGGTTGCTTGTAATCGGCGTCGGGGCGGTGGACGAAGCTGGGGATTTTGCCGTTGAGCGGGTGGATGGTGGTCATCCGCTTGCGCTCGGAGCTGAACGGCACCTCGCCGACGCGGGGCAGGTACTCGCTCATCTTGTCCTTGTTGACGTTGTATTGGGCGGCCATCGCCAACAGCGCGGTCTCGGTCGGGTCACCCAGCAGGCGGAACTGGCCGGTCTTGGCCGACTCGTAGTCGGGCGAGGAGTCGTTGCACAAGGCCGCGGCGGTCAACAACAGGGCTTGGGTGCGGCTACCGGGTTGCTTGAAGGTGTACTCGCCATCGTGGGCGAACAAGGTCTGGCCGACGCGGGAAAGGTCGATTTCCTCGATGTTGTCCTTGGCGGGGTAGCCCGGCTCGTCGTGCGGGTTGGCAATCTCGATCAAGCGGACGCTCATGCGGTTCTGGGTCAGCGTGCCGGTCTTGTCGGAGCAGATGACCGTGACCGAGCCGAGCGTCTCGACCGCGGGCAGCTTGCGGATGAGGGCGCGGCGCTTGAGCATCCGTTGGGCGCCCAACGCCAGCGCGATGGTCACGACGGCGGGCAAGCCTTCCGGCACGATGGCCACGGCCATCGCCACGCCGTTCAAGAACACCTCTTGCACCTCGCCACCATTGGCCAGCCCGACCAGCGTGCCCAGCCCGATGATGGCGGCGCTGGAGCGGGGTTTGCTCGCCCTCGACGCCTTGGATGAGGGTAGCGATTTTGCCCAGCTCGGTGTTCATGCCGGTGCCGCTGACGACGAACGCGCCACGCCCATAGGTCACCGAGGTGCCCATGAAGACCATGTTGTGGCGGTCGCCCAACGCGGTATTGGGGTTGACCAGCGTCTTGGTGTCCTTCTCGACCGAGAGCGACTCACCGGTCAGGGACGCCTCTTGCACGCTCAGGTTGAAGCTTTCGATCACGCGCCCGTCGGCGGGGACGATGCTACCGGCCTCCAGCAACACGATGTCGCCCGGCACCAGCTCGGACGAGGGCACGTCTTGCTCACGGCCACCGCGGCGGACGCGCACGCTGGGCGCGCTCATCTTCTGCAAGGCCGCAATCGCCTTCTCGGCGCGGTACTCTTGGCTGACGCCCAGCGCGGCGTTGGCCACCACGATGAGCGAGATGGCAATCACGCTCTTGGCCTCGCCCAGCAACGCCGAGACCACCGCCGCGCCAATCAAAATCAGCACCAGCGGGTCGGACAATTGCTCTAGCAAGATGAGGAGGGGGTTCTTGACGCCGTGGTCAGTCAGCTCGTTGGTGCCATATTTCTCGCGCCGTGTGAGCACGTCGGAGTCCGACAAGCCTTGGGCGAGGGTGACGCCCTCACGGTCGAGCACGACTTGCGGCTCGAGGAGCCATGGGATGTTGTCGTTGGGCAGAGGGGTGGTGGGCGCAGCGGATTTGCTGGCGTTGGCGGGTGGATGACTGCTCATGGGCTGTCCTTGTAGGGTGGGTGATACCGACATGCACGCATTGTAATGCTACACCCAACGAATTGAATGAGAAATATTAAGCTTCATCACGTTTTGCTACACAATCTGGGGGTATTGCCAAAATACCCCTATTTCTGGGGGGCGCAGGCTCAAAACAGGTGGTCGAGCGGCATCACGATTTGCACGGTGGTGCCTTGCCCTTCTCGGCTGACGATGTGCACGCGGGCATCGTGCAATTTGGCGATGGCATCGACGATGGCCAAGCCCGCCCCGACGCCTTGGTCTTCGGTGGTGTGGCGGTCGATTTGGTAGAAGGCCGCCCCGATGCGCGCCACCTGACCGATCGGCATCCCGCGCCCTTCATCGCGCACGCTCAGGGTGATATGGCCGTCGCGCAGCACCGCCCCCAGCGTGATGGTGCTGCCCTCGTCGGAGAACTTGACCGCGTTGTCCAGCAACTCGCGCAGGGCAATCACCAGCGACTCGCTGTCACCGGTAAAGGCGGGCAGGTCGGGCGCAATCTCCAGCACCACGTGGCGATGGCTGAGCTCGTCGGGGCGGGTCATGCAGTCGATGGCCTCGCGAAACAAGGTGCGTGGGTCGTCGATGTCGCGCATCCGCCACGCCAGCTTGGTCGCGCCGTCGCCATAGTGCAGCTCGGCCAACAAGACGAAGTTCTCGACGAGGCGGCGCAGGCGTTGCGCCCCGTCGCACACACCGGCCAAGAACTCGATCAGCATCGGCTTGGGCATGGCCTCGGCTTGCTCGTAACTGCGGAGCATGTCGGTATAGGCGATAATCAGGGTAAGAGGGGTGCGAAATTCATGGTTGAGCAGGCGTAGGATGTCTTGCTTGAGGGACTCGACGCGGTTTTGGTGCATCCGCTGGAGGGCGCGGTAGCGCTTGAGGCGCGCCTCGACCAATCGCAAGAAATCGCCGATGAGGAAGGGTTTGGTGATGTATTCTTCCGCCCCCATCTCTTTGCCGCGCAGCATGTCCTTGGGGTTGTCCAGCGCGGTCAGGAAGGTGATGGGGATGTGCGCCCACACCTCGGAGTCGCGCACCCGCCGCAACAGCTCGAACCCGTCCATGCGCGGCATCATGATGTCGGCGATGATCATGTCGGGCGGGGCGGCCAATTTGCCCAGCACTTCTAGGGCGTTTACGCCGTCATAGGCGTCAAAAACCGTATATCCTTCGTTGGTCAAAATTTCTTTTAGCACTTGTCGCATCTGGAAGTCGTCTTCGACCACCAGCAACACCGCGCCCTGCGTCGCATCGCCCATCCGCACCCCGTTTTCATCACCAAGCACGCCCGCTTCATGGCGCGACATACCCCATAAGAGCCACTCATCGTTCACCTTCTATTTTTTCAGAGGTTGGCGATTTTGGGGATATAGAAAATGCACGAGACCGTGGGCAGGTCGTGGCCGTTTTGAACCCGTCGGGCGTCTGGGGCGTATCCAGAGATGACCGAGCACCTCACCCCACACCGGAAGCGCCCGCCCCGTGACCCCCGACTCCCCCCTCACCCTGTGGCTCTTGGCCGCCCAAGCCGGACAGCTTGGCGCGTTCGAGGGGCTGTACGCGCAGCTCGCGCCCGACGTGACGCGCTTCGTGCGGCGCTTACTGCGCGATGACCCGTGCAGCGACGATGTGGTACAAGACACGTTCATCAGCTTGTTCATCCACCTCGCCGACATCACCCCGCCCGAGAAACTGCGCCCGTTCGTGTTTCGGGTGGCGCGCAACGCCTGTTATGATGTGATGCGGGCGTGGGGGCGGCGGGTCGGGGTGTCGTTGGACGACGACGCGGCGCATGAGCGCATCGCGTTCGAGCTGCATGACCATGCCGACGCGCCCGATGAAGCCGCCCACTGGGTGCTGTTGGGCATCGAGGTGCGCGAGGCCATCGACCAATTGCCCGAAGCCCAGCGCCAGACCTTGATTTTGTTCTGCGAGCAAGACTTCAGCCAAGCCGAAATCGCCGAGGTGATGGGCGTGAGCGTCGGCACGGTCAAATCGCGCTTGTTCAACGCCAAGAAGACCTTGCGCGGCCTCGTCCGCCCTGAGGTGCTGGCCGCCATCCAGCCCAGTTTTCCCCCTGTTCGCCCGCCGGAACCCACACCGGAGAAAGAGACCATCCCCCATGAGTGACCTCACCCCCGAGACCCAAAAACACCTCGCCCAAGTCTTGCAAGCCGCCCGCGCCGTCAGCCGCGCCCTCGAGCGCGCCTTCTCGGTCGATGCGCTGGACGGGGTCGGCGAGCTGGCGCTGTCGCAATATCGCGCCTTGCACGAGCGTGCCAGCACCCTGCTGCCGGACGATTTCTTCATCACCAGCCTAAAACCGCCCCAGCCCCTGCCCGACCAGCCCGAGCGCCGCGTGGTGGCGCAGGTGCAGGTGTTGGTGGCGCAGTTGGCCGAGTATCTGGAGGGCACGATGCCCTTCCCCAGCGCGCCCAACCGCCCACCGCGCCCGCCGATGCCGCCCATCCCGCCCATCCCGCCGATGCCACCGGTCACCCCGCCGCGGGTGACGCCGCCCAACGTCAGCGCGCCCAAAATCAAAATCAAGGTGGACGATGAGTCGTTCGAGATGGACGCCGACGATTTGCGCGACCAAGCCGACCAATTGCGCGACCTCGGGCGCGATATTCAGGAGCAGGTGATGAACCTGACGCGCAACACCTTGCGGCGGGCGATGGATGCGTTCGATTTTCGCGAGGCGAGCGGGGCGCGCTTGCGCGGTGCCAACCTCGCGGGGAAGGACATGACCGATGCCGACTTCGGGGAGGCCGACCTGAGCGGTGCCAACCTCGCCGGTGCCACCCTCGAGCAAGCCACCCTGACCGACGCCAACCTGCGCGGTGCCAACCTGAGTGGGGCGCGCCTCGCGGCTGCCGACCTGACCGACGCCCGCGCCGATAGCGCCAATTTCGAGGGCGCGGTCTTGACTCAGGCCACCCTGACCGACGCCACCCTGCGCGGTGCCAACCTGACGCGGGCGCAAGCGCCGGATGCCGACCTGACCGATGCTGATTTGAGCGGCGCGAACCTGACCGAGGCGGTGCTGAGCAATGCCACCCTGCACGACGCCACCCTGCGCGGTGCCAACCTGACGCGGGCACAACTGGACAACGCCGACCTGACCGATGCCGAGCTCAACGGTGCGGTGCTGGACGGTGCCAGCCTCGTCAACGCCAGCTTGCGCGATGCAGACCTCAGCCGCGCCAGCCTGACCAACGCCGCGCTGGGCAATGCCGACCTCGAAAGCGCGAATCTGAGCGGTGCCAACTTGACCGGTGCCGACCTGCGCGGTGCCAACGTCACCGATGCGACGTGGAACGGCGCGACCCTGCCCGACGGTGCGCGCTTCCGCAAGGCCAGCGACCTCGAAAAGTTCGGGGTACACGGCTGGGATGAGTAAGGGCTCGTAAGCTGAGATGGGTTAAACAAAAAAAGCCCCACACTTCAGGTGTGGGTCTTTTTTCGTGATGTGTGCCTGGAGGGATTCGAACCCCCGGCCCTTTGTTCCGTAGACAAATGCTCTAATCCACTGAGCTACAGGCACATCGGTCTTGCGTTGTGTCCATTAGGATACGCCCACGGGGCGCCGCTGTCAAGGCCGATTTGTCACGAGGGCGGCATCGAGGGTCAAATCGCCGGTACGCCCCAAAAACTCGCGCACCAGCACGCGGTACACCCCATCGGTCGGAGCGGTCAGGGTCAGCCGCGAATCAAACAAGCTGAGAGCGAGGTCTGGGGTGGCATGGTCGTCGTTGACGGCCACGGGCTGACCGGTTGGGTCGAGCACGACGAGGTACGGGTCACGCCAGCCGCGGGGGTCGCGCAGGGTCAGGGTGACGGTTTGGCCTGCCGCCAAAGCGAGGTCGATCGGGCGGATTTCGGCGCGGTGCAGCCCGACGATGGCCGTGCCGCCGAGGGCGAGCGTCGGGACGCTCTCGACGGTCAAGCGCAGGGCAAGCGTGCCGACCCCTTCCCCATTGAACGTGTTGACACGGGCGCGATATGCGCCGGTTTCGGGTAGAATAAGGCGGATGAGCGCGGAGTCGCTGGGCGCTGGGTCGTTCAGGCCATCCGGCACGCGCACCTCGCGCCCGCCCGCCCAATCGTCGTTGTAGGCCACGCGCTCCCCATCCGGTGCGACCAATTCGAGCACGAGGTCGAGCGCGGCGGGGTCGTCGGCTTGAGCGGCGAGGGTGACGACTTGCCCTGCGGTGCCGTCGAAGACGGCCTCGGCGAAGCGCCCATCACCAGCCAAGCCCAACATCAGCGGCGCATCGGGCAAGACCTGCGCCACCGTCTCCGTATCGTCAGGTTGTGCCGCGACGACGGCACACATCCCCAACAGGCAAACCCCCATGACCATTAGGCGAAGCCCCATGCCGACCACCCTCCCGAAACCCTTGATGCGCGGTGCGATGCTGCTGATTATCGGGGTGGTGCTGGCCGCGTGCCAGCCCCAAGCGCCCGCCGACCCGATACCGACCGCCACCCTCGCCCCGCTGGTCACGTTGACGCCGCGGGCGACGGCCACGCCCGAGGTCTCGCGCACCCCGCTCCCGACCCTGACCTACACCCCCTCGGCCACCGCCATCCCGCCCACGGTGACCAACACCTTCACCCCCAGCCCGACCCCGCCGGTCGTCGGCATCATCTC
>JALONY010000124.1 GCA_025454715.1 Anaerolineae bacterium | reverse complement strand
GGGGCTTTGGGCTTGCGCGGGGCGGCGGGCTTCTTGGGCGCGGCGGGGGTTTTCTTGGCCGCGCTCGGCTTATCGGCCTTGCGCCGCGACGCCCCCAACATCGTCCGCAGGTGCAACAGCGACTCGCGCTCGTACACGCGGTTGCCGCACACATCGCACACCCGCGCAGGCATCTTGCTCACGCTGACGAGGTGGCCGTTCTCGATCGTGTTGTACGGGATGATGCGCGCCTGCATCAGCCCGATTTGGCAGCGCGGGCACACCAATTTGGTCGGTTCGTTCATGGGGATAAGACCTCCGGCGCGTGCGCCTAATTCAGGGTGCCGAATAAATCGAGCGGGAAATAGCGGAAGATGGCGCGCCCCACGATGGCCTCGCGCTTGACGGCACCGAACCGGCGGGAGTCGTTGGACTCATTGCGGTTGTCGCCCATGAAGAAATACTCGTCTTCGCCCAGCACCCACACGTTATCTTGGCAGTTGTTGCACGGGCGGTTGACGAAATACGGCTCGTCCAACAATTGCCCGTTGCGGTAGACCTCGGCACCGGCGCGCACCTCGACGCCGGTGGCGTCGGTGGTGCGGATGACGCGGATTTCGATGGTGTCGCCGGGCACGCCAATCACGCGCTTAATCAGCAATTCCTCTTTGGCGTCGGGCGCGTCGAACACGGCAATCTCGCCCGGGCGCGGGTCGGCCAGCAGATACGCCACGCGGTTAATCAGCAATTGGTGGCCGGTGAACATGGACGGCTCCATGCTGGGCCCCGTGATGCTGCTGCGCGGGAAGGCCAGCTCGCTCAGGATGAGGGCGGCGAGGATGAAGAAAGCGCTGTTGAGCAGTTCGCGCCAGAACCCCGGGCGGCGTAGGCGCGGCTTGGGCAACAAAGTATGGTCGGTCGTCAACGGTTGCGCCAGCGAGCGCTCCGCTTGGGTGGTCATCATGGGACGGTGGTACTCCGGTGTAGAGCGATGGATGCATTATACTACACCGCATATCAGATTCGGATAAAGCCACAAGGCAAGGATTTTCGGGCATGGGGTTCAAGATCAATCATATTGCGGTGGTGGTGGCGGACGTGCAGCAAGCGCTGGGGTTCTGGCGCGATGCGCTGGGCTTGCCGCTCCAGCGGGTGGAGCACAACGCCCGCGAGCAGGTCGATATCGCGTTTTTGCCGGTGGGCAACGAGGGCGAAATCGAGCTGATTGCGCCGACCGCGCCTGAGAGTGGCGTGGCCAAGTATCTGGCCAAGACCGGCGGCGGGTTACACCACCTGTGCCTCGAGGTCGAGGACATCGCCCTCGCCCTCAGCGACCTCGCGGCCAAAGGCGTCGAACTGATTACCCCCGAGCCACGCCTGCGCGAGGACGGCATCTTGTACGCCTTTATCCACCCCCGCGCCACCGGCGGGGTGTTGTTGGAGTTGTATCAGCTTCCACACGCTGCCAAGTCCGAACTGGCCTAAGCCTTGACCTACGGTATAGAATCGCCCAGAGTGGGACAGGGATAGGTAACGGATGTTGAACGCGACAAGCCGCCGCAAGGTCTTGGTGACCGGCGGGGGCACGTTCTTGGGCGATCAAATCGCCGCGGCACTGGTGGCCGAGGGCGCAGACGTGACGTTGTTGGTGCGCGCCGGTGCCGAGGAGCGCCTCGGTGGTTTGGCCGAGCGCGTGCGCTGGACGATTGCCGATGTCTGGGACGCCGCCAGCTTGCGCGGGCGGGCGCGTGGGCACGCCTGCGTGGTGCACACGGTCGGCAGCCTGACGGCTGACCCCGCCCACGGCTTCACCCACCATCGCCTCAATTTCGTCTCGGCGCGCAACGTCGCCAACATGTGCAGCAGTGACGGGGTGCCGTTCATGGTGTTGCTGAGCAGTGCGGGCGCGCCGTGGCTCAACCGCCAATACCTCGCCGCCAAGCGCGAGGCCGAGGGCTATTTGGTGCGGGTGGGCGTGAGCGGCGTGGTGGTGCGCGCCCCGCTGACTTATGCGCGTGGGGCGCAACGCCCGCTGTTCTGGCGGATGGTCTCGGCCTTGCGGCACCTGCCGCCTTTGGGATGGCTGGGCTTACATCGCACCGCCCCGATGCCGGTCGATGTGCTGGCGCGGGCGGTGGCGCGGGTGGCCATGAGCGGGCGCATCGCCAAGCCGGTCTTATATGCCCCCGACCTGCGCGCCCTCAACACCCGCGAGGAGCGCGACGGGCGTGGCCAGCCCACCCGCCCCGATTCGTTGCCCACCCCAATGGAAACCCTGACCGACGACATCCCGACCGGCTTTAGGCCGCGCAAATAACCCACACGACAAGGAGACCCCCGATGCAGCAACACCCACCCCTCTCGTTCCCCGCTGACCCCGAACACGGTGGCCTGCGCTTTGCGGTGCTGGCCTGTTTCGTCGGGGTGGCCACCCTCACCGCCTTGATTGCCAGCGCCTTGCTGGCCAATGTCCCGTTCAACGGGGTGCTGTCGGTGGCCTTGGGCGTCGGTGCGGCCATCTTGATTACCCGCACGGTCGAGGCCAACCTCAAGCAACGCTGGCCGAGCGGGCGCACGGTCGAAATCGAGGGCGATACCGTCCGCCTCGCGCTCAAAGGCCAAACCCAGCGCGCCATCGACGGCGCGCAAGAGGTCGATTTGGCGCTGTGGCGTTTTGCCATCACCCGCCGTACCCGCGTGCCGCGGGGTTGGTACGTGGTCGCCTTGGCGATTGTCCAAGACAGCATCCACGTGCCGGTCTATACGTTCATGTCGCCCGAGGACTTCAACGACCTGCCGCTGGCCGAGCGGTTCGTGCAGCTCAGCGCGCCCAAGACCGATAAGAAAGACGCGGGTGATTTGCGTTTGGCCGGCCAGCAGCGCCGCCTGCGCGAGGCCGAGGTCTGGCGCTGGAACGAGGGCGCGGAATTGTCCCGCGAGGACTTCAACACCTACCTCGGCGCACTCCAAGACCGCTTCGAGTGGATGGTCAAGCCGTCATGAGGGCGCGGGTTTTGGCCGCCCTGCTGGTGCTGGTCATCGGTGGGGGGGCGGCACGCGGCCAAGCCATCACCCTCGAGCCGTATTTGCCGTTCGAGGGCACCCTGACCGGCGCAGGTGACACCGACACATGGACGCTCAACGGTGTCGAGGGTCAGGTAATTTCGCTGAACGTGGTCGGCAGTGGCGGCCTCGACCCGCGCATCAGCATCGCCAACTCCAGCGGGCAGGTGCTGGCCGACAACGACGACGCGGCCTACCCAGACCGCACCGACGCCCTATTGCAAGCCATCAGCTTGCCGCGCATCGACACCTATACCATCACGGTCGGCAGCTATGGCGACACGACCGGTGATTACACCCTCACCCTGTTGCCCGGGTATGCCGAGCGTGCCCTCAACGACGACTTCAGCGACGACATCAGCCGAGCATGGGACGTGGCCGGTGAGGTGGGAGCCTTGGAGCAGGTCGGTGGGCTGGTGCGCCTGCGCGTGCCCGAGCCACGCCAGATGGCCATGCTGACCCGCGAAAGCCTGCCGCGCCTGAGCGATTTCTACGCCCAAGCCGATGTCCGCGTCGAGCGCGGACCCAACGGCTGGCGGGTGGGCTTGGCCTTGCGCGCTGCGCCCGCACAGGGGTATTACGCCCTGATGCTGGGCAATCAAGGCGCGTGGCGACTCGATTTCATCGATGTGGACGGGGTGGCGCGCACCATCCGCGATTGGACGACCCACCCGGCCATCGTGGCCGGTGTGACCAATTTCCGCTTGTCGGTCTTGGCCAACGGCGCGGGCTTCGACGTGTTTTATAACGGCGCGTTCGTCGGGCAGGCCATCGATGCCGACCCCGCGCAAGGCTCGCTGTCCGGCACGGTCGGGCTGTTGGGCAGCACCCCCGATGCCGTGACCGCCGACCTCGCCGTGACCTTCGACGACCTCGCCATCACCACCCCGCAGGTGCTGGGGAGCGAGGACGCGCCCATCTTGCCCTCGCGCCTCGTCACCGGCGGGCAAATCTTGACGGTGCAAGAGCTGGAGCGCCGCAAGGTCATCCCCGTCGGCGGCGCGCTGGCCTTGACCGTGCCGGAGGCCAGCGGCCAGCAGGCCGTCCCGGGGGTCAACCGCATCTTGCTCGGGCGCGGCATCACGTTCGGCGATGTGGTGCTGCACACCACCTTCACGCTCCAGCCGCCCGACTCCAGCGCGTTGGTGGCGTGTGGGCTGTTGTTTGGCCAGCAACCGGACGGGCGGCACGCGGTCGCGTACCTCGACACCCTCGGCGGCTACGGCATCGCACCGTTCGAGGGGGAGACCTACGGAGTGGGCGAGTTCAACGACGGGGCAGCCAGCGCGGCCAGCGGGCGGCATAGCCTGATCGTGGTGCGGCGCGGGGCGCGGGTTGACCTGTGGGTAGACCGGCAATATGGCGGCAGCTACACCCTGCCCGACAACCTCCTGCCCGACGGGCAAATCGGCGCGGCGGTGCTGAACTATCAAGCGGGGCAGACCGTGTGCAGCTTTGGTGATATATGGGCGTGGACGTTCTAGGCGACGGGCGTACACTAAAAGGGACGCTTCGCCCTCATCACACCGAAAGACACCCCCTCCATGCGCCGACCGTATTACGGCTGGGTCATCACGTTTACCCTTGCCCTGACCGAGATGATTTCTTGGGGCATCATCTATTACGCTTTTTCGGTGTTCATGACGCCGATGCAGCAAGAATTGGGCTGGTCGAGCGCCGCCCTGAACGGCGCATTTTCGCTGTTCACGTTCATCAGCGGCTTCGCGGCCTACCCGGTCGGTAGCTGGATTGACCGGCATGGTGGGCGCGCCCTGATGACGCTGGGGTCGGCCTGCGCCAGCCTGCTGATTATCGCGTGGTCACAGGTCACCGACCTCAACACCTTTTACCTGATTTGGTTCGGGCTGGGCTTGTGCGCGGCAGCCACCTTGTACGAGCCAGCTTTTGCGGTGGTCGCGACATGGTTCACGCGGCGGCGCAGCACCGCCCTGATGGTCATCACGTTTGCGGCGGGGTTGGCCAGCACGGTGTTCGTGCCGCTCAGCGATGCGCTGATGCGCGCCTATGGCTGGCGGCAAGCCACGCTGATTTTGGGCGTGGTGTTGGCCGTGACCACCATCCTGCCGCACCTGTTGGTATTGCGCCGCCGCCCGCAAGACTTCGGCCTGTTGCCCGATGGCGAGCCGGTGCCGGTCGATGCGCCGCCGCCGTCGGTGGTGGGCGTCGGGGTGCGCGAGGCGCTGACCAGCCGCGCTTTTTGGGTGGTGGTCGCCTCGTTCATGCTTTCGACGCTGGCCGCCCAAGCCATCCGCGTCCACTTCATCCCATATTTGGTCGAGGCGGGGTACGACTCGCAGACCGCGGCTTATGCCAGCGGCGCCATCGGCTTGATGCAGGTGTTCGGGCGGTTGGTGTTCGCCCCGCTCGATATGCGCTTTAGCGGGTGGGTGATGTTGGGCGGGGTGATGCTGTTGCAAGTGGCCGCCCTATTGCTGTTGCCGTTGGGCGCGTCGCCGGTGATTGTGGTGGTGTTCGTGGTGTTGTTCGGCGCGTCGTATGGGGCGCGGGTGCTGACGCTGGGATGGACGTTGGCGCCGGTGGGTGCGGGCTGGCTGCACGACCAAACCGGCAGTTACGCGGCGATGGACGGGGTGATGATCGTGCTCTCGGTGCTGGCGGTACTGGTGCTGCTGCTGGCACGTGAGGGGCGGGGGGTGGTTAAGGTCAGGGCTTGACACAAAACCGCCCCGCCGAGTCGGTCGGCGGGGCGGTCGGGAGGCGGGTGGGTGCGCTTACTGGAGGGTGGCCTCGGTGCCGCAGGTGCTCAGGTCGATCGCCCCAGACGGCGCGCTCCCGGGCAACCACGAGCGGGTGCGCGAGCACACCACGTTGAACACGCACTCGTACAGCTTGCCCTCCCGCGGCTC
>JALONY010000123.1 GCA_025454715.1 Anaerolineae bacterium | reverse complement strand
GTCTTGCTTGTGTTTCTTGTCCTTTTTGTCTTTCTTGCCCATGTCGTCCTCTCGTATGGTTGTGAGCCGTCTAAGGGTTTCATCGACCGTCTCGACCAACTGATGCAAGCGCCCAATCTTGGCCGAGAGCGCGGCGCGGTGGGCGCGCAAGGCCGCCTGTAGGTCGAAGTCGGGCTGGTCGAGGATGTCGCGGATGTGCACCAGCTCGAAGCCCATCTCGCGATAGAGCAAAATTTGCTGGAGGCGCAGCACCGCCGCCTCGTCGTAATAGCGGTAGCCATTGACACCCAGCCGCGACGGGCGTAACAGCCCGACCGCGTCGTAGTGGTGCAACGTCCGCACCGTCACGCCGGCCAGCTCGGCCAATTGTTTGACGCTGTACATCGGTGCTCATCCCTTGTGCGCCCTTGGTCTTTTCCAGCATAAACCCTAACGTAACGTGAGAGTCAAGCGGTGGTGTGGTTCGTCATGTGGGTGGGGTGAGGTTTGGTCTGGCTTGGCCAAAATCATTAGCCGTATAATGAATGAAACGTGCGCGAGAATGCGCCGAAGAAGGTGATGATGAGCGGTAATCGTGTGTTGGTGACGGGCGCGCCCGGCAATGTCGGGACGGACGTGGTGCGCGAGCTGGTGGCGATGGGGTGCGTGGTGCGGGTCGGCGCGTTCGATGTGGCGCTGGCGCGGCAGGTGCTGGGGGAGTCGGTCGAGGTCGTCCGGTTCGACTTCTTGGACGCGGCCACCTTTGCGGCGGCGTTCGAGGGGGTGGAGCGGATGTTCTTGGTCAGGCCGCCCGCGCTGGGCGACGCCGAGCGCCAGATTGCGCCCGCCATCCGTGCCGCGGTGACGGCAGGGGTGCAGCACATCGTGTTCTTGTCGCTTCAGGGGGTCGAGCAGAACCGCTTTACGCCCCATTACAAAATCGAGCAAATCATCGAGGGCTTGGGCGTGGCCTATACGTTCTTGCGCGCCAGCTTCTTCATGCAAAACCTCTCGACCACCCACCGCGATGAAATCCGTGACGAGAGCGTGATTTACCTGCCGGTGGGGGATGCCAAGACCAGCTTCATCGACGCCCGCGACATCGCGGCGGTGGCGGCGCGTGCCCTGACCGAGGACGGCCACGCGAGGCGCAAATATACCCTGACCGGCGCCGAAGCGCTGGGTTATGACGTGGTGGCGGCCAAGCTGTCGGCGGTGCTGGGGCGTCCAATCCGCTATGCGCGCCCGAACGTGCTGGCGTTCGTGGTGCGCCACCTGCGGGCGGGCAAGGCGTTGCCGTATGTGCTGGTGATGGCGCTGTTATACACGCTGACGCGCACCGGCAACGCCAAGGACGTGACCGGCGAGGTCGAGCGCGTGCTGGGGCGCCCACCACGGTCGTTCGACCAATTCGCCCACGATTATCGGGCGGTATGGGGATAACCCGCGACCTTGAGCGGGCTGGCGCGTCCTGCGGTACAATCGTTCTATCGCATTTTGGGTGGCGCGCCTGCGCCATCTTTTGCAAGGCGGCCAGCCATGAACACCATCCACGTCCTGCTGATTGACGACTCCGAAGCGCAATCGTATTTGGTCGATGGGTATTTGCGCCAAGCGCGCACCTTCCAGTTTACGTTGTCGTGGGCGGGGTCGTTCAGCGATGCGGTGCGGA
This sequence comes from Anaerolineae bacterium, assembly GCA_025454715.1. Lineage (GTDB taxonomy): Bacteria > Chloroflexota > Anaerolineae > Aggregatilineales > Phototrophicaceae > Flexicrinis. The sequence goes on along the minus strand of JALONY010000123.1, from coordinate 5,219 downwards.
TGGTGCGCGCCAGCGATTATGACGTGTGCTTGCTCGATTATGACCTCGGGACGCACACCGCGCTGGACGTGCTGAACTTCTTTGCCGATGAAGGGGTGACCATACCGGTCATCGTCATGACCGGCTACGGCAGCCAAGACATCGACCTCGCGGTGATGGAGTCGGGCGCGGTCGATTATCTCGACAAGAACGCGCTGGGCACCGCCACGCTGGAGCGCGCCATCCGCTATACCGTGCAACAGGCGCGGGTGGCCAAGGCTTTGGTGCAGGCCGAGCACCAGCAGCGGGTGATTGCGGAGTCGTTGTTGGATGTCTCGAACGTGCTCAACAGCTCACTCGACTTCTCGGAGGTGCTCAAGCGCATCATCGACAACCTGCGGCGGGTCATCCCACATCAAGGCGCCAACGTGATGATGATTGGGGATGATGGGTGGACGTATTTGGCCGGCCAAATCCACCAAGACGAGGCGGGCACGCTCACGCAGGCCGATTTGCGCTTCGAGGTGCTCAACACCCCGACCTTGCGGAGGATGCTGGAGACGCGCCAGCCGCTGTTGATTGGCGACGTGCGCGCCAGCCCGTTGTGGACGCGCCTCTCGAAAGCGCAGGCGGTACGCGCCTACTTGGGCACCCCGATCGTCGAGGACGACGCGGTGATTGGGTTCATCAATATCGATCACGACACCCCCGACTATTTCACACCCGCGCACGCCGAGTATTTGCGCTTGTTCGGCAACCAAGCGGCCATCGCCATCCGCAACGCCCGCGCCTATGAGCAGGCGCAAGAATTGGCCGCCCTCGAGGAGCGCCAGCGCCTTGCGCGGGAATTGCACGACGTGGTCAGCCAGACGCTGTTTTCGGCCAACATGGTGGCCGATTCGCTCTCGCACATGGCCGAGCGCGACGCGCCGCACATGCAGCACGACCTCGAGATGCTGGCGCGCCTCAACCGCACCGCCTTGGCCGAGATGCGGTCGTTGCTGGTCGAGCTACGCCCACAAGCCATCGTCAGTATGCCGTTGCCGGAATTGTTGCAGACGTTGGTCAACGGGGTGCGCGGGCGCTCTAGCGCCACCTTGCGCGCCGAGGTGGTGGGGCAGCCGGTGGCGCTCTCGCCCGATGTGCACCTGCAATTTTATCGGCTGATGCAAGAGACCTTGACCAACGCCTACAAACACGCCCAAGCCACCGAAATCCAAGTCGGGCTACATTATCTCGACTCGTCGGTCGATTGGGTGGTGGCCGACAATGGGGTCGGCTTCGACTTGCGAAACACCCCGCCCGACCATCACGGCCTACGCATCATGTTCGAGCGGGCGGCCAAAATCGGGGCGGCCATCCGCATCGATACCGCCCCCAACGAGGGCACGTTCGTGCAGGTCTCGTGGCCGTTGCCGGTGGTGGCGCGCCCCAGACGATAGGACAATCGGCACCTTGCGAAAAAGCCGCGATTATGGGCTATAATGCAAAACATCTGTACCATGTCTTATGGTTAATCGAAACGCACGTGTGACACGGCGCACGCGCACCCTGTACGAGGAGCAAATGGATGATGAAGCGAGTATGGGTTGGCGCGGTGACGCTGGTCGCTGTCGTGTTGTTGGGCTGGGTGGCGCTGGCTCAAGAAGAGTATGCCGCCACCTTGGAAGTGCTGGAGGCGGGGGTGACCGTGCAGCGCGTCAACACCGGCAACCCGATTGCGGTATCGGTCGAGGCCATTGTCGGGGTCGGTGACATCATCCGCACCGATGCCGAGGGCTCGGCGCGGATTACCTTTTTTGCCGACGGCACCGACGTGACGCTGGCACCCGACACCGAATACCGCATCGAGCGCTTCGGCGGCAGCGGCGAGACCTTCGAGTTGACGGTCGAGGTGCTGGCGGGGCAGGCCGTCCATCGCTTGCAACGCTTGCTCAGCGGCAACTCGGCCTATAACGTCAAGACCCCCGGCATGACCTTGGCGGCTCGCGGGACGGCCTTCGCCGTGCGCGTGGAGGCCGATGGGCGCTCGGCCATGTTGGTGAGCGAGGGGCTGGTGGCGGCGGCTGACGGCGAGGCCGAGGCCAGCGTCCCGACCGGTTTCGGGGTGCGTGCGCCGGTCGATGGCACGCTCAGCGAGGTGGTGGCGGCCACCGACTTCGGGCAGCTCGACGCCGCGTTGGACGGTTGCGGTGTGACCGTGACCACCCCCGACGATGTCAGCTTGAACGTCCGCACGGGCCCCAGCCGCGACAGCGCGCTGATTGGCACGATTTTTGCCGAGGACATCGCGGTGTTTTATGGGGTTAGCGCCAGCGGCGGGTGGTACCGCATCATGTTCGGCGAGGGCTTCGGCTGGGTGCTGACGCGCACCGCCACCCTTGCGGGCGGGTGCGTGCGCCTACGCGAGTTCCCCGACGACTTCCAAGAGGGCGACTCGATTGAACCGGTGGTCGATTTGACGCCCCAAGCGACAGAGACCCCCGCCCCGTAACGGGCGTAGCGCGAGGAACGCATCTCCATGCGACATACCAGCACGGTCTGGCGAAAAACACGCCTCGTCATGATGGCTGGTGCAGGTGGGTTCATTGCCCTGCTGTGCCTCTTAATCTGGGGCAGCGGCTTGATGATGAGCATCCGCCTGCGCCTCAACGATGTCTATTACACCCCTGCGCCGACCACCAACACGGTGGTCATCATCGCCGCCGATGACGCCAGCCTCGCACGGTATGGGCGCACGCCCGCCCAGTGGTCGCGCCAAGTCTATGCCGACCTCGCCCGACGGCTGGAAAACGTCGGGGCGCGGGTGGTCGCACTCGATTTCTTGCTCAGCCAGCCACAGCCAGAAGATGAGGCGGTGGCGGCGGCCTTCGCCGCGTTGCGCCAAAACGAGGCGCGCACCCGCATCGTGTTTGCCGAGGCGGGCGTCAACACGGTCAGCGCGCCACCCAGCGGCAATCGTTTGATGTTCGCCGAGCGGCTGAGCTTGACGCCCATCCTGCAATCGATACCGGACTATCGGGGCTATGTCAACGCCCTGCCCGATACCGACGGGGTGTTGCGCCGTCTGCCCTCGCAACTCCAGATTGACGACCGCCGCGAGATGTCGTTCAGCACCGCCATTTACTTGGCTTATTTGCGAATCCCGTCGCAGGCGCTTGACCAAGTGGTACAAACCGAGGGGAGTGAATTACTGCTCACCCCCCAGCGGCGCGTGCCGGTCGATGCGCTGGGGTTGTGGCAACCGTACTATTTCGCCGACACCGGCAACGCCTTCGTGGTCGTCCCGCTCAACGACGTGCTGGATGGCAAGGTCTCGCCGGAGCTGTTCCGCGATAAGATCGTGTTGGTCGGGCTGATGAACACGACCGGCACGCTGGACGAGTATCTGGTGCCGTCGTCGCTGAGCGGTAGCCTGATGGCTGGGGTCGAAATCCAAGCCCACGCGGTCGAGAGCTTGTTGCAAGGCAAAATCATCCGCCCGTTGCCGACGCTGGCGCAAGCCGCCTTGCTGGTCGGGCTGGCGATGCTGGCCAGCTTGGCCTATGCCTTGCCGCGCTGGACGGCCAAGCTGGCATTGGCGGGCGGCTTGCTGTTGGTCTATATCGTGGCGGCCTCGGTCGTGTTCAGCCTGACGCAGTTCAGCGTCAGCTTGTTGGATGGGTTCATCGCGTTGCTGTTGCCCGTGCTGGCCTCGATTGGCGTAGACATCACGCTGGAGACGCGCCGCCGCCAGCAGACCGAGTTTTTGCTGGGGAGCCTACAACGCATCGCACAACAGCGCTTGCGCCTGCCCCAAGCCGCCGAGTACATCCTCGAGGACATCGAGCGGGTGGTGGGCGAGTCCGACCCAACCCTGTACATCCGCGACCCGTTCGACGAGGGGCGTAGCACGCGCTTTCGGCGTGGGCAACCCCCGCAAGACGAGACGGCCATCCAAACCGACTCGCTGGCCTATCGCCATCGCGCCGTGCGCGCCCTGACCCGCAGTGACGGCCAAACCCTCGTGCCGTTGATGTGGCAAGGCCGACAGCTTGGGTTGCTGCACATCGCGCACCGTGCCAAACGCCTCGACCGGACGACCGAGGCCGTCTTGGGGCGCTTTTGCTGGAGATGCCCCTAAACGAGGTCGAGCAGCGCCCGCTGGCCGATGTCCTGACCCTGAAATCGAACGGCGGGGTGAGCTTGTATGAGCGGCTGACGGCTGGCCTGCAAGCGCGGAGCGCGTTTGCCGAGGAAGAGCTGAAGCTGGGCGGGCACTATGTGCGGGTGGTGCTGGCGCCGTTGCAATCGTATGAGCTGTGGACGGCCATCCTCGCCGACATCACCCCATTGGTCGAGTTCAGCAACCTGAAGACGCGCATGTTGCGGATTGCCTCGCACGACCTAAAAAACCCGCTGGCGCGCATCAAGGGCTTCGTCGAGCTCATCTTGATTACCTCCAAAACCCTCGAGGAGCGCGAGCGCAAGTACCTCGAGCTGGTCAACGCGGCAGGTAACGAGATGCTACGCATCATCGAGGACATCCTCGACCTCGAGCGTTTGCGCTCCGGCAAGCCGATGATGAACGATGTCAACCTCTCGCAAGTGGTGCGCGAGGTGTGCGCCCGCCATCAACCCGACCTCATCCACAAACAGCAGACCCTCGGCATCGACATCGCCGACGAGCACATCACCGTGCGCGCCGACGCCGCGCAATTGTCGCAGGCGGTCAACAACTTCGTCGGCAACGCCATTAAATATACGCCTGAGGGCGGCAAGGTGGGGGTGCGCTTGTATAGCCGCGAGGGCATGGCGCGCTTCGAGGTCGAGGATACCGGCTACGGGATTCCCGAGAAGGCGCAAGCCAACATCTTCAGCGAGTTCTACCGCGCCAAAGCCGAGGGAACCTTGCACATCCCGGGCACCGGCCTCGGCCTGAGCTTGGTGAAATCGGTCATCGAGTCGCATGGGGGCACGGTCGGTTTTACCAGCACCGAGGGCGTCGGTAGCACTTTCTACTTCGTGATGCCCGAGAAGCGCCCATGAGGGAGACCGCTATGACCTACGTTCGACGCGCCTGTTGCGCTGTGTTGTTGCTGTTGGCCGTGACGTGGACGGCCTCGGCGCAAGACTTGACCCCGCTGGCCGCCACCGTCACCGTGACGGCGGACGGGGTGCAGGTGGTGCGCGCCAACACCACGCGCCCGTTGCCGTTGCGTGCCGGGGCGATTGCGCCATTGGGCGCGGGCGACCAAGTG
>JALONY010000003.1 GCA_025454715.1 Anaerolineae bacterium | reverse complement strand
TTCGACGAGGTGTTGCCGGTGTTGCGCGCTGACCGCCAATTCGTCGAAATCAGCACGCAGGATGTGCCGGACACGGGCGAGCAGGTGGTGAATTGGCTGAGCCTCGGGAGCGGGGTGACTGAGCCGAACGCGATTTTGGGCGGGACGGATGGGCTGGTCGATGCGATTTCGGTCATTGAACTGGCACCGTTTACGCTGGGCAACGTCTTCGGGGTGATGGGTGAGCCGGATTATGCGCTGGTGTTGCCGTCGGGCGAGGCTGGGGCGTTGTTTTATGGCTTTTATGAGGCGCGCACGACCATCGTGATGGCGTTTTTCGACGCCGAGAACGGCTTTAATGCCCTGACCTCGGTCATCGGGGGGCAGTTCTTGAGCGCCGATGTGATGAAGGACATCTTGGTGAACGCCGCGCCGGTCGATTGGGCGGGATTCGAGGCGGTCGAGTCGTATATCCGGTAGGTCGGGGCGCGGGCGCGTCGCGACGCGACAGGCTTGCTCTGACCCCGTATGATTTGTTCTGTACCCCGTCGCCCAAAAACGGACACGGCAGGCCGTGTCCCTACAGGCGTGTGGGGTGGGGGTGGTGGGCGCAGCACGCTGCGCCCCGACGCGGCGTGTTGGGTGGTCGGACGCGGTAGGCCGTGTCCTTACAGGCGTGTGGGGTGGGGGTGGTGGGCGCAGCACGCTGCGCCCCTACACGGTGTGTTGGATGGTCGGACGCGGCAGGCCGCGCCCCTACTCGGGTTTGGGGGCGTGGCGCTTGGCCAGCTCGGCGCGCACGTCATCCAGCGACAAGCCAAGCTCGGTCAGCAGGACGAGCAGGTGATAGACGAGGTCGGCGGCCTCACTGATTTGGCGCGGGGCGTCTTGCGAGAGGGCGGCCACGACCACCTCGACGGCTTCTTCGCCGACCTTTTGGGCGATGCGGCCACGACCGGACTCGAACAGGCTGTTGGTGTAGCTGCCGGTGACGGGGGTTTGCTTGCGGGCGTGAATCAGGGCTTGCAGGGTGTCGAGGATGTCGGTCATGGGGTGTCCTTGGGGGTAAAGTCGCTCAGGGCGCGGTGGAAGCAGGTGGTTTCGCCGGTGTGGCAGGCGGGGCCGACCGGACGGACGCGCACCAACAGGGCGTCGCCGTCACAGTCGAGCGCCATGCTGACGATGTGTTGGATGTGGCCGCTGGTCTCGCCTTTGTGCCAGAGGGCTTGGCGGCTGCGGCTCCAAAACACGGTCTGGCCGATGTCGAGCGACTTTTGCAGCGACTCGCGGTTCATGTAGGCGAGGGTGAGCACGGCGTCGGTGTCGGCGTCTTGGATGATGGCGCTGATTAGGCCGTCCTTGTCCCATTTGATGGCGGCGAGGTCGGTTTGGCCGATGATGAGGCTGGCGTAATCGGTCATTGGGCGGCCTCCCAACCGGTCAGGCGGACGGGCACGCCGCGAGAGTCGAGGTGGCGCTTGAGGTCGCCGACGCGCAACTCGTTGAAGTGGAACAGCGAGGCGGCCAGCGCGGCGTCGGCCTTGCCGACCGTCAGGGCGTCGTAAAAGTCATCCGATTTGCCCGCGCCGCCGGAAGCGATGACCGGGATGGTGACGGCCTCGGCGATGGTGCGGGTCAGGTCGAGGTCATAACCGGCCTTGGTGCCGTCCCTGTCCATCGAGGTCAGCAAGATTTCGCCCGCGCCGCGCCGCTCGCACTCTTGCGCCCACGCCACGGCGTCGAGGCCGGTGGAGACGCGCCCGCCGTTGATGTGGACGACCCAGCGGCCATCGACGCGCTTGGGGTCGATGGCGACGACGATGCACTGCGCGCCGAACGCCCACGCACCGGCGTTAATCAGGTCGGGGGTTTTGACCGCGGCGCTGTTGATGGAGACCTTATCGGCACCGGCCAGCAGGGTGGCGCGGATGTCGTCGAGGGTGCGGATGCCGCCCCCGACGCAAAACGGGATGAAGACGGTATCGGCCACGCGCCGCACCATGTCGAGGGTGGTATTGCGCCCCTCGTGCGAGGCGCCGATGTCGAGGAAGACCAGCTCGTCGGCGCCCTCGCGGTCATAAACGGCGGCTTGTTCGACGGGGTCACCTGCGTCGCGCAGGTTGACGAAATTGACGCCTTTGACGACGCGCCCCTCGTGCACGTCGAGGCAGGGGATGATGCGTTTGGTCAGCATGGGGGTTAGGCTCCTTGTGCGGCGGCGAGGGCGTCGGGCAGGGCGAGCGCGCCGGTGTAGAGCGCCATGCCGATGATGGCGCCTGCGACGTTGCCGCTGGCGGCGAGGGTGCGGATTTCGTCGAGGGTGCTGACCCCGCCGGAGGCGATGACCTGTAGGCCGGTCTCGCGCCCGAGGGCGATGGTGGCCTCGACGTTGGAGCCGGTCAGGGCACCGTCGCGGGCGACATCGGTATAGAGGGCGTGCTGCACCCCTGCGGCGGCCATGCGCTGGCCGAGGGCGGTGGCGGTCACGTCGGTGACGTTTTGCCAGCCGTGGGTGGCGACGAGGCCATTGCGCGAGTCGAGGCCGACGCATACGGCTTCGGCACCATATTGGGCGAGGGCGCGCTCGACGAGGGCGGGGTCTTGGACGGCGACCGTGCCGAGGACGACGCGGGATGCCCCTGCCGAGAGGGCACGGGTGATGTCCTCGAATGAGCGCAGGCCACCGCCGAACTGGACGAACCCGCCCAGCTTGGCGATTTTTTCCATCACGGCGAGGTTGTCGTTGGCTTGGGCAAAGGCGCCGTCGAGGTTGACGACGTGCAGCCATTGCGCGCCATAGTCGAGCCATGCGCGGGCGACGGCCACGGGGTCGGCGCTGAAGGTGGTTTGTTGGTCGGGGCGGCCTTCGCGCAGGCGGACGACCTTACCGGCGCGCAAGTCGATGGCGGGGTAGACAATCATGCGGTGTAGACCTTTCCGGGCAGGGCGAGGTAATTTTGCAGGACGCGGAGGCCGGTCTGTTGGCTCTTCTCGGGGTGGAATTGCACGCCGTAGATGTGGTTGCGCTGGATGGCCACACAGAACGGGTCGCCGTAGGTGACGGTGGCCGAGACATCGGCGGGGTCGGACGGGACGCAGTAGAAGCTGTGGACGAAATAGGCGTAGGCGGGGGCGGGCAGGTCGGTAAAAATCTCGGATGGGCGGGTCACGTCGAGGCGGTTCCAGCCCATGTGGGGGACTTTGAGGTCGGGGCGGTTTTGGAAGCGGGTGACACGACCGGCGAGGATGCCGAGTCCGGCGTGGTCGCCCATCTCGTCGCTGGTGTCGAATAGGAATTGCATCCCCAAGCAGATGCCCAGATAGGGCGTGCCAGCGGCGACGGCGGCGCGGATGGGCTCGACCAAGCCTTGGGCGTGGAGCTGCTGCATCCCTGCGCCGAACGCGCCGACGCCGGGCAAAATCAGCTTATCGGCACCGTTGAGGTCGGCGGGGGTGCGGGCGAGGTGGACATCGCGCACCCCGAGGTGGGCGAGGGCGTGTAGCACGCTTCGCAAATTACCTGCGCCATAGTCGATGACTGCCAGCATAGAGGCTCCTTTGGGGGCAGATGGGCTGGTGCTAGAAATAAAAAATCCCCTTGTGTCGGACACAAGAGGCGCTCGTTGACGAGGTACGGCTCACTAACAGTCCAACAGCAGTGTGGTGGGTGTGAAGTGATGATGGTGGGGCGCGTAAATCGTCAACATGACGGTGAGTATAGCGCGTGCGCTGTGGGTTGTCAATCGGGCTGGGGGGCGGGTAGAGTTGTGGCAACGGCTATTTTGGGGGAGTGAGGGGGAGCGCGATGCAGCAGTTCATCATCGAGGGCGGGGTGCCGTTGAAAGGCACGGTGAAGCCCGGGGGCAACAAGAACGCCATTTTGAAGATGTTGCCAGCGTGCTTGTTGACCGAGGAGCCGGTGACGTTGCACAACGTGCCGGACATCGCCGACGTGCGGGTGACGATTGATTTGATGCGAAAATTGGGCGTGACGGTCGAGTGGCTGACGCCGGATAGCCTGCGGGTGGAGGCCAAGACGATTAACGGGACGCAGCTGGACGCGGCCTTGGCACAACGCATCCGCACCAGCTTCGTGTTCGTCGGGCCGATGCTGAACCGGATGGGCAAGGTCGATGTGCCGGTGCCGGGCGGGGATGCGATTGGGGAGCGGCGGCTGGACACGCACGTGATCGCGCTGGAAAAGCTGGGGGCGACGGCGGCCTATACGCATGGGATGTTCAGCCTGAGCGCGCCCAAGGGCGGGCTGATGGGCGCGCCGATTTTGCTGAAAGAGGCCAGCGTGACCGCGACCGAAAACGCGATTTTGGCGGCGGTGATGGCCAAGGGGACGACGGTCATCAACAATGCGGCGGGTGAGCCGCACGTGCAAAATTTGTGCGAGATGCTGAACGCGATGGGCGCGCATATCGGCGGCATCGGCTCGAACCGACTGGTCATCGAGGGGGTGACGCGCTTGGGCGGGTGTGAGGCGACCGTGGGCGCGGACTTCATGGAGGTCGGGAGCTGGATTGGGGCGGCGGCGATGACCGGCGGGGCGCTGACCATCGAACAGGCCGACCCGCAGGTGTTGGGGATGGTCGAGCTGGTGTTCGAGAAGCTGGGGGTGCGCTGGCAGACGGACGGGCAGACCATCCGGGTGCCTGACGGTCAAGCGTTGAGCATCACGCCGGACATCGGTGGCAAAATACCGGTGGTGAAGGCGCAACCGTGGCCGGGCTTCCCGCCCGACCTGATGAGCATCGCCATCGGCATTGCCACGCAAAGCCGCGGCGCGGTGATGTTCCATGATTGGATGTACGAGAGCCGGTTGTTTTTCACCGATAAGCTGGTGCAGATGGGGGCGCGGATTACGCTGTGCGACCCGCACCGTGTGCTGGTGCAAGCGCCGACCCCGCTCCGCGCCGTGCCGTTGGTGACCAGCCCGGACATTCGGGCGGGGATGGCGATTTTGTTGGCGGCGTTGAGCGCCAAAGGCACCACCCGCATCGCCAATATCCAGCAAATCGACCGCGGGTATGAGCGGGTCGAGCAGAAGCTGTTGGCGTTGGGGGCGAACATCCAGCGCGTCGAGACGGACGGCTATCGCGAGCGCGTCATCGAGCCGACGCTTTAGCACCCGCCTAAAGATTGGGCGAGGGGTGCAGAACCAGAGCGGCGGATGCGCTAGGCCGCGTCCTTATAGGGTTGTCCTGCACCCCTTTCACGAGGGGAGGTCAGGGGGTGCCGTTGGTGCGCCCCAGCGAGGGGAAGCTCTGGGTGCTGGTGGGCGATGTGCCTGAGCCCAGCTCCATTTGCTGGAGCAGTGCCTTGGCGCGCTCGGCCTCGACGGCGGCGCGGTCACGCTCCATCTGCCAGATGCGGTTGAGGCTGCCTTGCACGATGGGCAGTTCGGTCTGGATGGATTGGAGCACGCGGACGTGCTCGGCGAAATCTTCGTCGTGGCGACGCCAGACCTCCTCGCTGGAGAGGGTGTATTGCTTCCAGCGCTTCTGGTCATCGGTGCGGTAGGTGTTCCACTCTTGCCGGAAGCGGTCTTCGGACAGGCGTTGCATCTCGGCGACCTCGTTGATGCGGCGCTCGAGGCGCTCGCCGATGCGGTGGAAGTCCTCGATGATTTGGCGCATGGCGCGGTACGCTTCTGCCCACGACTCGAAACGCTGGATATTTTGCTCCATGGCGCGGTCGTGCTCTTCAAAGCGGCGGATGAGGGCGGCGGACTCTTGGTCGCGGGTTTGGTTGAGCAGGGTTTGCTGGTCGATGAACTGTTGGATTTGGTCGCGGCGCTCGCGCTCGGTGTTGGTGATGTCTTGGATGCGGCGCTCGTTGCGGACGGACAGGTCTTCAATCAGGCTGATTTTGGGACGGAAGGCCTCGATGGCGCGGCGGCTCTCTTGGAGCTGGGTCTCTAGCTCGGTGATGCGGCGGGCGTCTTGGCGGCGTTGCTCTTCGAGGTAGGCGATGCGGCGCTCGGGATCGTCAAAGCGCTTGGTCAGGTCATCCAGCTTGAGCTGGACATCGGACAGGGTGCCGGACAGGCGGTCGCGCTCCATTTGGTAGCCCGGGAGCTCGGCGGCTTGGCGCCCGATGCGCTCGACGCGCTCCTCGACCTCTGTGATGGTGCGGAGGACTTGGTCGCGTTGCATGTCGCCGATGCGTTGTGACTCGCGCTCGGCGGTCAGGCGCTTGGCCTCGACGCCTTCGATGAGCTGGCGCATCTCACGCCGGAGCTGATCGACCGAATCGTGAGAGGCGGTTGGGGGGGTGGGGTCATTGCGGAGCATCGAGTGATCGGACTCGAGGCCGTTGAGGCGGCGGGTCAGTTTGTCGAGGGCATCTTGTTGGGCGCCTAGGCGTTCTTCGAGGACGGCGATGGTGTTTTGCTGTTTGCGTCGTTCTTCGTCAAGCCATTCGATGAGGCGTAGGGCTTGTTGGATGTCCATAGCGTAGGGTATCCCCTGTTGTTCGGAAACGTGCTCATTGGGCGAATTATAGCATATGGCGTAAAATTGCCCGCGTATGGGTTGATGGGGCGGTAGTGCGAGGGAGGGCGGGCGCATGATGGTCAGTCGTGAGCAATTGGAAGGCTATGAGCATGAGCGGCTGGCGCTGTACGGGTTGCGGAGCCGTGATAGCCGTGGGCGGATGCACCCCGAGGCCGAGCCGCGCTACCGGACGGCGTTTCAGCGTGACCGTGACCGGATTATCCACTCGGCGGCCTTTCGGCGGCTGGAGTATAAGACGCAGGTGTTCGTCAACGACGCGGGCGATTATTACCGCACGCGCTTGACGCACACGTTGGAGGTCGCACAAATCGGGCGGACGGTGGCGCGGGCGTTGGGCGCCAACGAGGACTTGGTCGAGACGATTTGCTTGGCGCACGACCTCGGGCACGCGCCATTTGGGCACGCGGGCGAGGATTCGTTGGATGCGTTGATGCGCGAGCATGGCGGGTTCAACCACAACGCGCAGTCGTTTCGGGTGGTGACGAGCCTCGAGGAGCGTTACCCGGGCTGGACGGGCTTGAACCTGACGGTCGAGGCGTTGGAGGGCATCGCCAAGCACGAGGCGGCCAAAGACCTGAGCGGCTTGATGGGGTTAGACCCGCGTAGCCGTGGCAGCCTCGAGGCGCAAATCGCCAACACGGTGGACGAGCTGGCGTATAGCGCGCACGACCTCGACGATGGGCTGTTGTCGGGGTTAATCGTGCCGTCGCAACTGGAGGCGCTGGAGATTTGGCAGATGTTGTGTGAGCGGCTGGGCTGGCGTGGGGCGGTGCTGGACGACGTGACGCGGCATCACCTGATTCGCGAATTGGTCGGGCTGTTGGTGGATGATTTGCTGACGACGACGGCGGCGCGCATCGAGGCGGCGGGGCCGACCGACCCTCGGCAGGTGACGCAACACGCGGATAACCTCGTGCGGTTCAGCGAGCCGGTTTGGGTGATGACGCGCAAGCTGAAAAAATTCTTGTATGCCAACATGTATTTTCACCCGACGGTGATCGGGATGGCGCGGCGCGCCGACCACATCATCCGCGGGCTGTTCAACAGCTATGCCGAGGAGCCGCGCCAACTGCCGCGCCCGTGGCAGGCGCGCATCGAGCGGGAGGGGAAAGCCCGAACGATTGCGGACTATATCGCGTGCTTGACGGACAGGAGCGCGACGACCGAATATCAGCGGATGTATGCGCGTTGACGGAAGTCGTTTCTGGAGTACAATGCGGGGGGTATCTTAAGTGGTAAAGGCGTCCCCCGAATGTCGAATGAGACGATCTTGAATGGCCGCTACCAGCTGACGGCGCAACAGGGCAGCGGGGGCATGGCCGTGATTTATAAGGCGATCGATAAGGCGCTCGGGCGCACGGTCGCCGTCAAAATTTTGCGCCCCAGCATGACGGTCGATCCGCAGTTTATCGTGCGGTTCCAAAACGAGGCGCGGGCGATTGCCAACCTGACGCACCCGAACATCGTGACGGTGCACGACGTGGGCGCGCATACCGACCCGAAAATGACCACGCATTACATGGTGATGGAGTTCGTCGAGGGCTCCGACCTGAAGCGCATCATCCGCGGCGACGGGAGCGGTAGGCCGTTGCCGTTGGAATTGGCGTTGCACTACGCCATCCAGATTTGCGCGGGGATTGGGTTCGCGCACCGCGCAGGCATCGTGCACGCGGACGTGAAGCCGCAAAACGTGCTGGTCAACACCAGCGACCAGATGATTAAGGTGACCGACTTCGGTATCGCACAAGCGCTGAGCGAGACCCAGCCCAAGGAGCGCGAGGCGGTGGTGTGGGGTAGCCCGCACTACTTCTCGCCGGAGCAGGCCAAGGGCGAGAAGCCTAGCCCAGCCTCGGACGTGTATTCGATCGGCATCGTGCTGTACGAGATGCTGACGGGGCAATTGCCGTTCAACGGGACGACCCAACAAGAGTTGGCGATGGCGCACGTGCGCGAGGTGCCGCCGCGCATCAGCCAATTCAACCCCGAGGTGCCGGAAGAACTGGTGAGCTTCGTGGCGCGGGCGTTGGACAAGGTTCCTGCGTCGCGCTTCCGTGACGCGGCACAGCTTGGGCATTTGTTGATTGGGTTGCGTGAGCGGTTGCGGATTGCGCGGATGAACTCGACCTATGCCCAAATGCCGGTCGATGTATCGCCGTCGCCGACCGCGCCGTTGCCGCCCTCTCCTGCGGTGACCGAGCGGCGTGGGGATGCCCCGCCGCCGCCCCCTGCGCCCCCTGCCGGTACTCGCGGTGCGCCGCCGACCGCACCGACCCCGATTGCGCCGGTTGCGCCGCAACCTCAGCCGGTGCCACAGGCGCGCCCGCAGATGCCGCCCCAACAGCCGCAACCGCCGGTGATGGGCGGGGGTGAGGTGATGACGCAGCGCGTCAGCCCCGCGCCCGACCCGTACCAGCCGCCGGTGCCGGTGGTGCGCCCGCAAGCGCCGCGCATGACCCAGCCGAACGCGCCGATGGTCGCGCCGCCGCAACCACCCGCGATGGGCGGGGATGGGCAGTACCGCAGCCGCCCGATGCAGCCACAGCGCGATGAGCGCGGTGGGGTGGGGGCGTTGTTCGACCCCGTGACGATTGCGCTGGCGGTGCTGGCGGTGATTTCGGTGGTGTGCTTAATCCCGCTGTATATCGCGGTGTTTCAGGCCAGAAGCTGACGCGGACGAGTCGCAGACCATCCTAAAAAAACGCCCCTCACAATATGAGGGGCGTTTTTGGTGCGGGCGGCGGTGGGGTCAGCGCGGCATGGCCTTTAAGGCGTTGAAGGCGGCACGCGGTAGGCCGTCGGCGTCCAACAGGCTGAAATAGCACGCCTCGGGGCGGGCGTCGGGGGTTTGGCAGGCGTTGAGGGTATAGGCGAACATCGGGCCGACGTACTTCATCTGCTGGGCGACCTCGAACGCCGAGACGACATAGGCGGCTTGCTCGAGGCTGTCGGTATAGGTGGCGTAGACGAAATCGGCATTGGGGGCGCTGGGTGCGCCCTCGGCGGTCGCCCAACCGGCGCGGGTGACCCACAGCGGGCGGTCGTCGGCGTTGGCCTCGGCGATGGCGTGGTAATCGTCGAGGGTGTCGCGGAAGTAGAAACTGCGGTTTTCGAAGTGGGTCAGCACCCCGTCGGCGGCTTGGCAGCAACGCGCCTCGGGCGGGTTGGCGAAGCCGAGCGCGTGGACGGCCACCCCGTCGGCGCTTTCGGCCACGCCGAGGTCATATAGGGCTTGCAGGTACAGGCGGTCGTTGAGGGCGTTGACGCCATCGTTGAAGCCGGTGGGGGCGAGGCCGGCGAGGATGACCAACGCTTGGGGGTCGGCGGCGCGGATGGCGGCTTGGGCTTGGGTGAACAGCGCGGCGTAGCTATCGGCACTGATGGGGTGCGCCTCGCTGAACCACTCGCGGCGCAAGTTGGGCTCATTCCAGATTTGATAGGCGGCGACACGCCCCGCATAACGCTCCGCCAAGACCGCGGCAAAACGCGCCAAAACGGCGAAATCGTCGGGCGGGCCGTCCTCGAGCTGAGCGGCGCGTGCCCATGACGGGGTGTTGTCGAGGGTGAGCAACAGCTTTAGGCGTGCATCGCTCAGGCCGAACACGACCGTATCGAGCGCGGCGAAATCATAGGTTTCGGGCTGGGGTTCGAGGGTGCGCCAGTCGAGGTCGAGCTTGACCCATTCGACGTTGAGCGAGATGGCGGTCTGGACGAGCTGCGCGGGGTCTTGGCCGGTGATGGACAGGCTGATGCCGCGCCCATAGCCATAGGCGTCTGGTGCGGCGGGGGCGTCGGGCGGGGTGGTCGTGGCGTCTGGGGCGGGGGTGCCGCCCTCGGCGCGGATAATCAGGCGCGTGCCCGCGACAATCAGGTTGGGGTTGGCGATGTCGTTGAGGCGGACGACCTCTTGGACGGTGGTGCCGTTGCGCTGGGCGAAGCGTGAAAGGGTGTCGCCCGCGAGGACGACCGCGGTGATGGGCGTGCCGGACGGTGCCGCCGTGCTGTCGGGTGTGGTGGTCGGGGCGGGGTTTGCGGTCAGGGTCGGGGTAGGGGTGATGGCGGCAGGTGGGGTGGCGTTGGCGGCTGGGATGACGAGGCGCTGCCCGACGCGGATGTTATCGGGGTTGCCGATGTCGTTGGCGCGTGCCAAGTCGGTGGTGGTGACGTTGAATTGGCGGGCGATACGCGAGAGGGTATCGCCGGTGCGGACGACGTAGGTTTGTGGCTCGGGGGTGGTGCTGGTGGGGGTCTGGGTGGCCTGAGCGGTGCCGGTGTGGGGGCTGGTCAGGCCGAGCACGAAGGCGGCGATGGCGACGAAGAGCAGCCTCGGGAGGAGGCGCTGAAGTCCGTTCATGAAACATTCCCCCGGCAGGTTGATGGGTCGTGTAGGGCGCAAAAGTCTTGAGTGAATTATACGCGGCTTGTGGGTTTACGCCCACTTTAATGCAATTTGACGAAACGCCTGACGTGCGAGGTTTTGGTGTTGCGGGTGGCTGGTTACGCGCCCTCGGCCATCTACCTCATGGATGGGAGGATGCGGTGCTGGTTTGGCCGAGGCGGGCAGATGCGCTATACTCGGGTGGGCATAAACAAGGAGCTTCACCCGTGCAGGCATGGGGACAATCGGTGCGAAACGGCGCATTGCTGGCGACGGCGGGCTTTAGCGGGCTGGCGGTTTATTTGTTCTTGGCTGGGCAGATGACGTGGCTGTGGGGCATCGTGACGGTCGGCGGCGGCGTGGTGGCTGGGGGCGTGGCGTTCGCGGTCACGCGCTTGTCGGCGGTGACGGAATTGCTGGAAGAATCGCAGAAGACCGAGGCCGAAATCCAGCGGCGGCTGGTCGATGCGCTGGCGGGCAATGCGCGGGTCTCGATGGCGCAACTGGCGAGCGCGCTGGAGGTCTCGCCCGAGGCCGCGGCGGACGCCCTGCGCGACCTGAGCGGGCGGGGGTTGTTCGCTGGGGCGGTGTCGTGGGAGGCTGGGGTGATTTATCCCCGATCGGTGGGGTATTTGGCCACGGTGGGCGAGTGCTTGCATTGTGGGGCGGGCTTGCCGCAGGTGCGGCACACGGGCGTGACGTGTGGGGTGTGCCGGGCGGTGCACAGCGACATTTCGGCGTAACGTAGTGATGTGACGGCACGCATTTCGGTGTATGCTGTATGCACAGCGCAGGTGCGCGGCCTTTAGGAGGGTTCATCATCTATGGCTTCGGCATTATATGACAAGATCGTCAGCCAACGCGGCTCTTTCGAGCGGTTGGTGGCCAAAATCCCCGGGTTCAAGGGGTATCATGAAAAGAATGCGCGGCGGATGGCCGACCGGTTGTTGCGCGACCACATCGCGGGGGAACTCGACCGGCGCATCGACCGGTTCGAGTCGGTCGAGCGCGAGGTGTTGGACGCGCCGGGCGGCTTGATGAAGATGACGGCGACGCGGCGGGTCAAGACCAAGCTGCGGACGTACCGTGACCGCGTGTATACCGCGGCGCCCAAGTATGATGGGATGTTCGCCCAGCTCAAGATCGGCACCAAGGAGCTGGACGAGATTTATGCGTTCGACGAGGCGCAGGTGCGCTACGTCGGGCTGATTGACGATGCCCTGACGGTGTTGGAGGCGGCGGTCGGCCAAGAGGGGTTCGATGCCGCGTTGGACGGGGTGTTGGATGTGGTCAACGAGGCGGACGACGCCTTCGACCTGCGTGATAACGTGATTACCGGCTTTGAAGTGGAGGGATAAGCGCCCATGCGTATTATCGATGTCATCGACCATACCAACGTCCTCGACGATGAATTGGTGTATCGTGAGCCGCAGGACGGCAGCGGCGACTTTCGGTTTGGCTCGCAGCTCATCGTCGGCGAGAGCCAATCGGCGGTGTTCGTGCGGGCTGGTCAGGCGTTGGACGCCTTTGGGACGGGGCGGCACACGCTGAGCGTGGCCAACCTGCCGATTTTGGCCGGTTTGATTGGCTTGGCGACCAGCGGGCGCACGCCGTTTACGGCGGACGTGTACTTCGTCAACACGAAAGACCTGCCGCAGGTCGGCTGGGGTACCTCCAAGCCGATTTACTTGAACGTGAGCACCGGCCTCGGCATTTTGCTGTTGCGGACGCACGGGGTGATGGAACTGCGGATTACTGACCCGATGCGCTTCCTGAAGCAATACGGCATCGGCAAGCCCAGCACGCGCCTGAAGGACATCAAGGAGCGCTTGCAAACGATTTTGTTGGGCGAAATCAACCGTATTTTGCTCAACAGCGGGGCGCAGACGTTGGTCGATGCCAACCGCGTGCTGGAAGAAATCGAGGGCGCGGCACTGGTCACGCTCAACGAGAAGTTCGAGGCGTTGGGGTTGGAGATTAAGGCGTTCGAGGCCAACCCGTTCGACACCGTGACGGTGCCCATCGAGGAATTGCGCGACATCGTGCCGCTGGACACATGGATGAACGTGTTGGAGCGCAGCAAGCGGCTCGACATCGGGATGGCGGCGGCGCAAAACCAAGGCGTTGGCGGCGGTTTGGCGTCGGCGGGCGTGGGCTTGGGCGTCGGGCAGGGCTTGGGCGCGGCGCTCAACCCGCAGGGTCAAAACCCTGAGATGCAGGCGATGCAGCAGCAGATGATGATGATGCAACAGATGATGATGCAGCAGATGATGCAGAACCAGCCGGGTGGGGCGCAAGCTGCGGCTCCGGCGGCGGCCTCGGGCGCGGCACCGGCCAACCCGCAGACGCGGGAAGAGGTGCAAGCCTTGATTGACTCGTTGGACGCCAAGCTGGCGACCGGCGAGCTGAGCGAGGCGACCTATCAGCGCTTGGTGGCCAAGTGGGAAGAGCGCCTGAAGGGGATGCAATAAGCGCCACGCGGCATTGGCCGTGTGCGTGATGCGATAAGCGCGACTGCCCGGCGGTACCGTCTGGGCAGTCGTATTTTTGGTCTGGCAGTGATGCAGTTGGGATAGGACGTGTTGGATGTGGGGTGAGTGGGTCGCGTTTGACCTCGAGACGACGGGGCTGGATGCGCGTGCGGACGCAATCATCGAAATCGGCGCGGTGCGCTACCGTGGAAATGAGGTCATCGGGCGGTTCGAGTCGCTGATTAACCCGCGGCGCGCCATCCCCGACCAAGTGACGGTCATCACCAACATCACCAACGAGATGGTGGCCATGCGCCCGACCTTGGACGTGGTGCTGCCGGACTTTTTGGCGTTCGTGGGGGATGTGCCGGTGGTGGCGCACAATGCGTGGTTCGATGTCAACTTCATCCGCCAAAAGGGTGGGCTGAAGGCCAATGCGGTCATCGACACGCTCGATTTGTCGGCGGTGTTGTTGCCGCGGGCGGCGCGCTACAGCCTGACCAATCTGGTGATGGAGCAAGGGCTGGAGCCGGAAGAACCGTCCGAGAAGCAGAGCCACCGCGCCCAATACGACGCCGAGCAGGCGGCGCGCCTGTACTTGAAATTGTGGGAGCGGGCGCGGGCGTTGCCGTGGGATGTGCTGGCCGAAATCGTGCGGCTGGGTGAGCAAGCGCACTGGACGACGGTGCGCGTGTTTGCCGAGGCGATGCGCGGGCTGGACGCGACGACCGGCGGGCGGCGGGCGGGCAGTGACCGCTTGAACGAGGCGCCGTTGCGCGAGGCCGAACACTTGACCCCGATTGACCTCGACGCGGCGGCGGGCGTGATTGCCGAGGGCGGGCGGTTGTCGGCGATGCTGAGCGCGTATGAGGCGCGGCCACAGCAGGTGGCGATGTTGCGGCAGGTGGCCGAGGCGTTCAACCACGGGCGGCACGCGCTGATTGAGGCAGGGACGGGCGTCGGGAAGACGTTGGCGTATTTGGTTCCTGCGGCGCTTTGGGCGCGCCAGAACGGGCGTCCGGTCTTGATTTCGACCAACACGATCAACCTGCAAGACCAACTGCTGAATAAGGACATCCCGCTATTGCAAGGCGCGCTGGGGGGCGAGGGGGTGCGGGCGGCGGCCTTGAAGGGGCGCTCGAATTACCTGTGCCTGAAGCAGTTCGAGACGTTGCGGCGGCGTGGCGCTCGCGATAACACCGAGATGGTGTTGACGGCCAAGCTCTTGGTTTGGCTGCACGAGGGCGGCAGTGGTGACCGCGGCGACCTGAACCTGCGCGGCGGGCGTGAGGACGAAGCGTGGCGGCGGCTGAGCGCCGAGGAAGAGCGCTGCACCGAAAACCGGTGCGAGGCGACGATGCAGGGCAAATGCCCGCTGTTTTTGGCGCGCCAGCGCGCCCGTGCCGCGCACTTGGTCATCGTCAACCATGCCTTGCTGATTGAGGATACGGCGCAAGAGTTGCCGTTCTTGCCCCCTGCCGGTGAGGTCATCATCGACGAGGCGCATCACCTCGAAGACGCCGTGACCAACAGCTTGTCGCAACGGGTGGAGTACGACAGCATCTATGCGCGCTTGCAGGCGCTGGGGGGGCCGACGGCGGGCTTGTTGGGTGAGGTGGTGCGGGTGGCGCAAACGGCCACCGGCAGTGACGAGGCGGCCAAGCTGGAGTCGTTCATCCAAGTGTTGGGCGAGGCGGTCTTGTTCATGGCGCGCCCACTGCAAGGCTTCTTTGCCGGCCTCGAGGCGTTGTTGCAAGACATCATGCCGCCGCACGCCAGCGATGCGACGTTCGGGGTGCGCGTGCTGGCCTCGCACCGCAACAAACAGGCGTTTTTGCACCTACAGGCCGCGTGGAGCGACCTGAACGCCTACTTTGATGGGGTGGTCAAGCAATCGGGCATGTTGGCGCGTAAACTGCGCCAGATGAGCCAAAAGGCGACCGTGTTCGAGCCGGTGGCGTTGTCGCTGAGCGGGGCGGTCTCGCACTTGGACGAGGCGCACGCCGTGTTGTCGGGCTTCATCGACGGGGCAGACAAGAACTTGGTGTATTGGCTGGCGCAAGGCAACGACAAGCAAGCGCCCATCACGCTGTTCGCCGCGCCGGTGACGGTGGGTGCGATGGTGCGCGAGCGCTTGTGGGAACGGCGGCGGTCGGTGGTATTGGCCAGCGCCACGTTGCGGACGGGCGAGGACGACGACACACAGTATCTGCGTGAGCGCTTGGGCGTGCACGATGCCGACGAGCTGATTTTGGGGTCGCCGTTCGACTACCAAAAGTCGGCCTTGCTGTATTTGCCGAGCGATGCGCCCGCGATGGAGTCCAAAGACGCCTATCAGCGGGCGTTGGAGCGGGTCATCCTCGAATTGGCGGTGTTGCTGGGCGGGCGGGTGATGGGCTTGTTCACCAGCTATATGCAACTGCGGCAGACCACCCACAACCTGATGCCGCGCATGACGACCGGCGGGTTTCGGGTGTTTTCGCAGAGCGACGGCAGTAGCCGCCAACTGCTGTTGGACGGGTTCTTGAACAGCGAAAAATCGGTGTTGCTGGGCACGAAATCGTTTTGGGAGGGGGTGGACGTGCCGGGCGATAAGCTGAGCGCCTTGGTGATTGCGCGCTTGCCGTTTGCGGTGCCCAACGACCCGTTGGTGGCGGCGCGGATGGAGCAATATGCCGAGCCGTTCAAGCAGTATCAGGTGCCGGAGGCCATCATCACGTTCCGGCAGGGGTTCGGGCGGCTCATCCGGTCGGCCACGGACAAGGGGGTGGTGGTGGTGATGGACAACCGCCTGACGACCAAGCCGTATGGGGCGCACTTCGTGGGGGCGTTGCCGGATTGCACGGTGGTGCGCGCCCCGTTGGGTGGGCTGGGCGAGCACGTCAAGCGCTGGTTGCCCGAGCTGACCAAAGGCTAGGCGCCGGTTGAAAAAACCCGCATTTTCCGCTATACTTTAGAACATCTGCGCTTAGTTGAGGCTGGCCAATGGACGATCAGATTGTACCGAATGCCGCTGCTGCGGCATACGATGAGAGTAGTATTCAGGGCTTGAGCCCGATGGAGCACGTCCGAACCCGCCCGGGGATGTACGTGGGCGGCAAGGATGCGCGTGCGCTGCACCACCTCGTGTATGAGGTGGTCGATAACTCGATTGACGAGGCGCTGGCCGGACGGTGCGACCAGATTACCGTGACGCTGTATGACGATAACTGGGTGTCGGTGGCCGACAATGGCGCGGGCATCCCAGTCGGCAAGCACCCCAAGATGGGCATTTCGACGTTGACGGCGGTCATGACGCAAATCGGCACGGGCGGCAAGTTCGAGCGGAGCGCCTATAAGGTCAGCGGCGGCTTGCACGGTGTGGGTGTGTCGGCGGTCAATGCGTTGTCGGACGAGCTCATCAGCGAGATTTACCGCGATGGGCACCTGTGGCGTCAGAAGTATCGGCGCGGCGTGCCGGTGACCGATGTCGAGCGGGTGCGCCCGCTGGAAGCGTGGGAAGGCACGGGCACCGTGCAGACCTTCCGCCCCGACTTCACGGTCATGGACGTTAACGAGTTCAAGTTCGAGACGCTACGCGACCGCTTCCGCGAGATGGCGTTCGTGACGCGCAAGGTCACGATCGTGCTGCGCGATGAGCGGGTGAAGCCGATTGCGCGGGAAATCACCTTCTATTTCGAGGGTGGGCTGGGGTCGTTCGTCAGCTACATGAACCGCAACCGCGATGTGCTGCACCAGCCGGTGCACGCCAACCGCGAGGTCGAGTTCCCGAGTGAGCACGGCGGGTATGCGGTGGGTGTGGAGGTCGCGTTGCAATACAACGATACCTCCAACGTGGTGGAGCTGGCGTTCGCCAACACGATCGGGACGCCGGACGGCGGCTCACACTTGACCGGGATGCGCTCGGCCATCACCAGCGTGATTAACCGCTATGCGCGCAAGATGGACTTCTTGAAAGAGAAAGACCAGAACTTTTCGGGCACGGACACGCTGGAGGGCTTGACGGCCATCGTGAGCGTGAAGCACCCTGACCCGTCGTTCGAGAGCCAGACCAAGGTGAAACTGCTCAACCCCGAGGTGCAGGGCGCGGTGTCGCAGGTGGTGAGCGAGGCGCTGCAAGAGTTCCTCGAGAACAACCCGCGTGAGGCGCGCCGCATCATCGACAAGTGCATGACCAGCAAGCGTGCGCGTGAGGCGGCCAAGAAGGCGCGTGACCTCGTGCGGAGTGGCCCCAGCCTGCTGGAGTCGAGCACGTTGCCCGGCAAGCTGGCCGATTGCTCTAAGCACGGCGCGGACGCGGAAGTGTATATCGTCGAAGGCGACAGCGCAGGTGGCACGGCCAAGCAAGGGCGCGACCGGCACTTTCAGGCGATTTTGCCGTTGCGCGGTAAAATCCTGAATACCGAGCGGGCACGGCTGGACAAGATGCTGGACAACAACGAGGTCAAATCGTTGATTGCGGCACTGGGCACGGGCATCAGCGAGGATTTCCAGATTGAGCGGTTGCGCTATGGGCGCGTCATCATCATGACCGACGCGGACGTGGACGGTAGCCACATCCGCACGTTGTTGCTGACGTTCTTCTTCCGGCACATGCGCCCGTTGATTGAGCGGGGTAACCTGTACATCGCCCAGCCGCCGATTTATCGCATCAAGAACAACAAGGACATCACCTACCTGTACAACGAGGCTGGGGTGGGCGAGGCCGAGCTGTTGGCGCGGGCGCTGAGCAAGTATAAGCACCCCGACCGCCTGCAAGTCCAGCGCTATAAGGGCTTGGGCGAGATGAACGCCGAGCAATTGTGGGAGACCACGATGAACCCCGAGGCGCGCACGTTGCTTCAGGTCACGATCGAGGACGCGGCGGACGCCGATAACGTGTTCGATATGCTGATGGGTAGCGCGGTGCCACCACGCCGCCGATTCATCCAAACCCACGCCAAACGGGTGCGGAATCTGGACATTTAGCGCGTTTTTGGCGCGTTTGGCACGTGTTTTGATGGCAAAGGCACCCAAAATCGGGTGTCTTTGTCGTTTTGGCCTGTATACCCTGCATAAGTTTAGTCATTTGTGATAGCCCGTCGGCTGGGGTTCTGCCTAGGTTTTGGACGGGTTTTGGTGACTTTTACTAATCTTTGGTCAAAATGCTGCAAAGCCGGTGCGGATTTTTGGCCATGTTCACCAATCGCTGGGGGTGTGAGGTCATGCTATTCTTTGGGCTAGTTCGTATGCATTTTCACAAACGGAAGGCCAATCATGACCAGCCCATTGCGTGATTTTCTGGAAATCCCCTACGACCAGCTCGAGGAGCTGAACCTCGAGGCGAAGGCCGAGCGCGCCGCCCGCACCCCGATGGACGTGCTGCGCGAGAAGCGCATGAAGTATCTGGCCGATGAGAAGCGTATCAAGGCCGTGACGGTGTGCTTTACCGACCTCGAGGGTCGTCTGCACATGCTGGACTACGATAAGAAGTTCTTGCTGGGTGCGGCGGATAACCTGACGTTCGACGGCTCGTCGATCCGTGGGTTCTCGGCGCAGTCGGAGTCGGACTTGCGCCTCGGCATCGACTGGGCGGCGTTCTACTGGCTGCCGTCGGATGTGTTCGGCCCCGGGAAGGTGCTGGTGTTCGGTGAGGTGCTGGAGAGCGATGGCACCCCGTATGCCGCCGACATGCGCTTGGCGTTGAAGCGTTACGCCGAGGAGCAGTTCAAGGCCAGCGGTTATGTCTTCAACGTCTCGAACGAGATTGAAGGCTTCTTGTTCCGTGGGCGCAACGCCGAGCAGGCGTATGCCAAGACCGGTAGCTTCGAGTTCGTGACCAGCGGCGGGTAT
This sequence comes from Anaerolineae bacterium, assembly GCA_025454715.1. GTDB lineage: Bacteria > Chloroflexota > Anaerolineae > Aggregatilineales > Phototrophicaceae > Flexicrinis. The sequence continues at coordinate 1,528 of JALONY010000003.1, read as the reverse complement.
TACCACTCGCTGCCGGGCGACCCGCTGCGCTCGTTCATCGACACCGCCGCCGAGGTGCAGCGTGCGATGGGCTTCCGCAACGAGAAGGATCACCCCGAAGTCGCCCCGTCGCAGTTCGAGATGAACTACTCGTACTCGGACGCGATGATTGCCGCCGACCAGATTCAGCTCTACAAACTGCTGAGCCGTCAGGTGGCCGCCCGCATGGACGCGACCGCGACCTTCCTGCCCAAGCCGGTGACCGGCATCAACGGCAGCGGTATGCACACCAACATGTCGATTGGCCGCGACGGCACCAACCTGTTCTATAAGGCCGATGGCCGTGATGGCTTGTCGGATATGGCGTGGGAGTACGTGCACCGCATCCTGAACCACGGCCTCGAATTGTGCTTGATTTTGAACAGCAGCGTGAACGCTTACCGCCGCCTCGACCCGCACTACGAAGCGCCGAACCAGCTCAAGGCCTCGGCCAAAGACCGTGGTAGCGTGGTGCGTATCCCGCTGGGCAACAGCCGCTCGGCTCGCGTGGAAGTGCGCGCCGTGGCGCCCGACGCCAACCCGTACATGTCGATTTACGCCTTGCTGCGCACCGGTCTCGAGGGCACGCCCGCCTCGGCGGCCAAGCTGAAGAAGGCCGTGACCCTGCCGGATAACATCTACGACGCCATCGACGATTTCGAGGCCAGCGCGCTGGTCAAGAAGCTGTTGGGTGCGGACGTGGCGGCCAAGTTCGCCGCGCTGAAGCGTGCCTCGGCGGATCGCTCGCCCCGCGCTCTCGTGGCGGCCAAGTTCGCCGCGCTGAAGCGTGCCTCGGCGGATCGCTCGCCCCGCGCTCTGGGCACGCTGATCAAGTCGTCGGAGATAGTCGTCGGAGATTCAGTATCACCACGAGGTGTACAACCAACTGCTGTGGAGCCAGTTCTAACCCACACAGCCGACTGATCGAAACGAAAGCCGCCCCAATCAAATGGGGCGGCTTTTTTGTCGTGTGATGAGGGGCGGTTAGGCTGGCTTAGGTTTGTTGCCGAGGGTCATCAGCAGGTGGATGACGACGCCAGCCAGTAGCCCCCAGAACGGCGCACCGATGCCCAAGAGGGTGAAATCGCCCGCGGTGCACAGGAATGCGATGACGGCGGCGTCACGGCGCTCTGGGCGCTCCATGGCGTTGGCGAGGGCGTTGGCGATGATGCCGCTTAGGGAGAGGCCGGCGACGGTCGAGACGAAGACGGCGGGGAAGGCGGCGAACAGGCTGACGACGGCGGCACCCATCAAGCCGAGGCCGGTATGCCAGATGCCGGAGGCGACCGCGCTGGCGTAGCGCTTGTGCGGGTCAGGTTGCGAGTCGGGGCTGACGACGATGGCGGCGGTGAGCGCGCCGAGGTTGGTGCCGTGACCGCCAAAAAAGGCGAGGACGACCGACATCAGGCCGGTGAGGGTCAGGATGCCGTTGATGGGCGGCTCGTAATGGTTGGCGCGCAGGACGGCCTGACCCGGGGCGTATTGTGAGCTGAGCGACAGCGCCAGCAAC
>JALONY010000122.1 GCA_025454715.1 Anaerolineae bacterium | reverse complement strand
GGGCGCTACAGCATCCCGATCGGCGAGGAGGCCATCACGGTACGCCCGCTGTACCTGATCATCTTCGTGCTGGCGCTGGTGCTGATGACCGCGATGTGGTTCATCGTGCAGCGCACCAAAATCGGCAAGGCGATGCGCGCCGTGGCCGAGGACAAGAGCACCGCGTCGCTGATGGGCATCAACGTCGATCGCATCATCGTCATCACGTTCGTGCTGGGCGCGGCGTTGGCAGGGGCGGGGGCGGTGTTGTTCGCGGTGTATAACCCGCAGGTCACGCCGTTCATGGGCTTCTTCCCGGGGGTCAAGGCGTTTACCGCGGCGGTCTTGGGCGGCATCGGCAACATCCCGGGCGCGATGGCGGGCGGGTTGTTGCTGGGCGTCATCGAGTCGGGCGCACCGGCCATGCTGGGCATCCCGTCGCAATTGGAGGACGTGGTGGCGTTCAGCGTGTTGGTGCTGATTTTGATTTTCCGCCCGACCGGCATTTTCGGTGAAGCGTTGACCAAGGCGAGGGCGTAACCCATGACGATCGGAAAGAATACCCTCCGCAATGCGGTCTATGTCGGCATCGTTGCCGTCTTGCTGGCCTTGATGGATGTGTACAGCTCGTTTGACCGCAAGGACGTGATTGAGGACTTCGTCAACCTCAGCCAGTTGCTGGTGTATATCACCCTGTTCGTCGGCGGCCTCGTGGCGGCCAGCGGGGTGCGCCAGCGTGGGGTGGCCTCGGCGCTGGTCAACGGCGCGATTGGCGGCACGGTGGTGGCCGCCATGCTCGGCCTACTGATGCTGTTCATCGGCGCGCTGGAGTTCGACACGGTGCGCTTCGTCTTCCAGAACCTCAGCCCGCTCGATGGCTCGATGTTGATGCAAGGCCAAGAAGACTTCAATACCGCCGTGGTCTTGCTCATCGTGGTCGGTGCGGTGGTCGGCCTCATCGCTGGCCTGTTTACGCAGTTGCCCAACCGTGCGCGTAACGGCGTGATGGGCGCGGTCATCGGCGTCATCATCATCGGCGTGCTGCAAGGGCAGATTAACCGCGTGGTGACGTTGGGCGATGCGGCTGCCGTGGCGACCGCCTTCATCGGCGGGTATGTGCTGGCCAACGCGCTGGGCTACCGTTCTAGCCGTGAGCAGTTGTTGATTGGCGTGGCGGTCGGGGTGGCGGTCGCGCTGCTGTTCGGCGTCACGGCCTCGATGACCGGCATGGAGCGCGGGACGATTTTGCGCGGTGACCAACAGTTTGCCCCGACCTTGCTGCTGTTGCCGCTGGCGGGCGACTTGCTCAGCCTCGCGCTGTTCGGCGGGGTGTTGGTGCTGTTCGGGGCGTGCGGCGCTGGCCTGACCAACGGCCAGAAGACCCACCACGACGCCGGATGGTACCTGATGGCCGTCATCTTGTCGCTGGGCTTGCTGGCCAGCCAACGCGACCTCAATATCCCGTTCGCGATTTTGATTGCGGTGGTGATGGGCACGGCCTTCACGGTCGTCCCCGGCCTGAGCGTGCGCGCCGATAGCGCCGCCCAACGCTTGCCGCGCACCGCCCGCAGGGTCAACCGTAGCGTGTTCTTCGTGACCGCGCTGTTGATTTTGCTGGTCGTGCCGCCGTTCACCGGCGCATCACTGACCAACACGCTCAACCTCGTGATGATTTACATCATCATGGGCGTGGGCATGAACGTGATGATCGGTTACGCCGGGTTGCTCGACCTCGGGTACGTGGCCTCGTTCGCCATCGGCGCGTATACCGCCGGTATCTTGACCGCCCCCAGCATCTTGACCTGCCCGGGGATGGCCGACCAAGCCGCCGCGTTCGACGCGCTGCGCGCCTTTGAAGACCAAGTGTTGGGCTTGCAGCAGGTCTGCCCCAACTTGCTCACGTTCTGGCAGGCGTGGCCAATCGCCATCATCGTCAGCGCCATCACCGGCATGATGCTGGGGGTGCCGGTGTTGCGCTTGCGCGGCGACTACCTCGCCATCGTCACGCTGGGCTTCGGCGAAATCTTGCAGCGCATCCTGATTAGCAGCACGTTCAAGCCGGTGTTCGGCGGGCCGCAAGGCGTCGGGCGCATTCCGGTGCCGGTGATTGGCGACCTCGTGCTCGACCAAGCGGTCGAGGTGTATTACCTGTTCTTGCTGGTGGTCGGGTTGGGGGCGGTCATCGTCATCCGTTTGGCGTCCAGCAAGGTCGGGCGTTCGTGGCGCGCCCTGCGTGACGACGAGGACGTGGCCGAGGCGATGGGCATCAATACCACCGTCGCCAAGCTGTTGGCGTTCGGCGTCAGCTCGGCCTTCAGCGGCATGGGTGGGGCGTTGTTCGGTGCCAGCCTTCAGGGCATCTTCCCCAACAGCTTCACGCTGTTGGTCTCGATCAACGTGTTGTCGCTGGTGATTTTGGGCGGCATCGGCGGGATTGCCGGTGTCTTCATCGGGGCGTTCGTGCTGGTCGGGATGCCGGAAATCTTGCGCGAGTTGCGCGACTATCGGTTGTTGGCGTTCGGTGTGTTGTTGGTCGTGACCATGTTGCTGCGCCCGGAGGGCTTGCTGCCCCCGCCGCCGCCCAAGCTGTCCGAACAATCGACCGCATACCGAAAAGCCGAGGCCGCAGGCGATTAACCCCACGGAGACCCGAACACCATGACCTCTACCTCAGACATCCTGTTGGATTGTCAGGCCGTCGTCAAGCGCTTCGGCGGCTTGACGGCGGTCAACACCGTCAACTTACAAGTCGGGCGCGGCGAAATCGTCAGCCTGATTGGCCCCAACGGGGCGGGCAAGACCACCTTCTTCAACTGCGTGACCGGCTTCTACGTGCCCGAAGAGGGTGACGTGGTGTTCGACGGCAAATCGTTGAAAGGCGCACGCCCCGACATCATCGCCCGTGCGGGCATCGCCCGTACCTACCAGAACATCCGCTTGTTCCCCAAGCTGACCGCCCTAGAGAACATCTTGGTCGGGATGCACCAGCACCTGAAGGCCAACTTGTTTACGGCGATGTTGGGCTTGCCGGGCACGCGCCGCGAGGAGCAACGCGCCCTCGACGACGCGATGGAATTGCTGGAGTATTGCAGCCTGAGCGGGCGCGGTGACGTGCTGGCGTCCAACTTGCCGTATGGTTATCAGCGGCGGCTGGAGATTGCGCGGGCGCTGGCCTTGCGCCCCAAGCTGTTGCTGTTGGACGAGCCGACCGCAGGCATGAACCCGCAAGAGACCGACGACATGATGCGCTTCATCCGCCAGTTGCGCGCCGAGCGCGGCCTGACCATCTTCTTGATTGAGCACGATATGAAGCTGGTGATGGGCGTGAGCGACCGCGTGAACGTGATGAACTTCGGGCGCAAAATCGCCGAGGGCACGCCCGCCCAAATCCAAAGCAACCCCGAGGTGATCGAGGCGTACTTGGGCAGCAGCATGACCGAGAAATCGGGTGGCAAGAAGAAGGTACAGAACGCATGAGCCTGCTAGAAGTCCATGGAATCCACACGTATTACGGCAAGATTCACGCCCTGAAAGGCATCTCGATTCAGGTCGAGGACGGGCAAATCGTGACGTTGATTGGCGGCAACGGCGCGGGCAAGACCACCACGCTCAACACCATCTGCGGCATCACGCCCGCCGCCGAGGGGCGCGTGGTGTTCAACGGCGAGGACATCACCCGCGTGCCCGCCCACGACATCGTGCGGCGCGGCATCATCCAATCGCCGGAAGGGCGCAAGATTTTCTCGCGCTTGACGGTGCGCGAAAACCTCGAGATGGGCGCGTTTGCGCGCACCGACACCGCCAAGATTGGGCGCGATATGGAGTACGTGTTCGAGCGCTTCCCGCGCTTGAAGGAGCGCATCGCCCAGCTCGGCGGCACGCTCAGCGGCGGTGAGCAACAGATGTTGGCGATTGGGCGCGCCCTGATGGCGTCACCGCGCTTGTTGTTGCTGGATGAGCCGTCGATGGGCTTGGCTCCCAAGCTGGTCGAGGAAATCTTCAACGTGATTGACTACCTCAACCGCGAAAGCAAGACCACCATCCTGCTGGTCGAGCAGAACGCGACCAAGGCGCTTTCGATTGCGGCGCAGGGCTACGTGCTCCAGACCGGCACGGTCTCGCACAGCGGCACCGGCGAGGCGCTACAAAACGACCCCGCCGTCATCGAGGCGTATCTGGGCGGGCACTAGGGCACGGTCAGACCCCACACCCCCGTATATTCCGGCAGGACGGTCAGCCCGTCTTGCCGGATTTTATCTGCCAGCCCGTCACCAAAGAAGAAACGGGTCAGCCGGTCGGCCTCTTCGACCGATTCGAACCGGTAATCGGTGCGGATGACCCGCCGCGAGAAGCCCACCACGGTCTCGAGCCAGATGTAATACGCGGCCAGTGCGGGGTTGGGCGGTTGGGGGTCGGCGGTGCCGGTGCCCAGCGTCTCGAGGATGATGGCGGTGCCGCCTGAGCGGGTGACGCGCAGCATCTCGCTGACCATGGCGGCGATGTCGTGCGCCCAGCCGGTCGGGTTCCAGCCGGTGGCGTGCCCGAACGACCAGCCCGCGAGGGTGATGTCGGCCACGCCCGAGTCGATGGGCATGGCGCGGTTGTCGGCCACGGCATATGCGACTGAAGCGGGGAGGGTCGGGCGCGCTTGCGCCAGCATGGCGGGGGCGTTGTCGCAGGCCACGACCGAGGCGGCCAACGGCGCAATCAGGCGGGTGAGCCGCCCCGACCCCGCGCCGAACTCGACCACGTGCGCACCGGCCAATGGCGCGAACGACTCGAGGGCGGGCAACAGGTTGCCCTGATAATCCTCGCGGGAGACCATCGCATCGTACTCGGCGGCGCGCTGGGCATAGATTTGCTTGAAATGCTCGGACATGGTGGGTGTGCCTTTTTGAGCGTGGTTCAGGCTAAGTGTCGGGACATTATAGCCAATCTGGCCTGAACCATCGGCACCGTTTCTGACGTATCATGAAACCGGTTGCACAACGACATCCGACGCATCTTTCTGAAGGAGTGGATATGACTCTGGACTCTATCTCGACCGCGTGCTTGCGCTATACCTATCTGGCGGAGCAGGCCATTCACCAGTTCACGTTTAAGGAGTCGTCACGCCAAGCCATCGACGATTGGATCGACATCGTGACGCGCATTTATGCCGGTCTGGGCGAGGGCGATACGGTGTGCTTCTTGTTGGACTTATCGGAGTCCGGCACGTTGCCGCTGACCTATGCCATCTCGCGCACCCGCGCCTTTTCCGACTCGCTGACGTTTCACCCGACCTTGCGCGCCGCGTTCATCCACCCGTCCGATGGGTTGCGTGGGCTGGCCAACACCCTGTTTCGGGTGATGCGGATGGGGCATTTGTTCACGCGGTTTTTTGAAGTCGGTCAGGCCGAGGCGGCGATGGCGTGGCTGAAAAGCACGAGCCGCTAAACCCGATGTCCGCCACCTTCGACCCCCTCGCGTCGCGCTACGACGCCGATTTTAGCGACCGCCCGACCGCACGGGTGTTGCGCGGGCTGGTGCATGACCGCCTGCGCCGACACGTCGGGGCGGGTGACCGCGTGCTGGAGCTGGGCGGCGGCACGGGGGTCGATGCGGCGTTTTTGGCTGGCTTGGGCGCGCACGTCACGTTGACCGACCCCAGCGCCGAGATGCGACGCACCGCCTCGGCGCGGACGGGTGAACGCCCTCCCACCCACGGGGTTCGACGCGGGCTACCGGCTGGTGTTGGCCAATTTCGGGGCGTTGAACGCCTGCCGCGATTTCGGGGCATTGGCGGCGTGGCTGGCGGTGCGCGTGCCGGTCGGCGGTCGGGTGTGTATGGCCGTGATGTCGCGCTTTTGCCTGTGGGAGGCGGCGTGGGGGGCATTACGCCTCAAGCCGCGCTTGATGACACGGCGTTGGGGTGGGGCTGCCCCGTTTACGCCGGTGGGTGGCGCGCCGATGACGGTGATTTACCCGTCGGTGGGGCAGGTCGAGCGGGCGTTTGCGCCGTGGTTCGTGCCGGAGGTGCGGCGCGGGCTGGGGGTGTGCTTGCCGCCTAGCGAATTGTTCGGGGTGGTCGAGCGGCGACCGCGTTGGTTGGCGCGCCTGACCGCGTGGGAGCAAGCGCTGTGGGCGCGTGGGTGGGGCGTGCGCTTGGCAGACCACATCTGGTGGGAGATGGTACGGCGTAATTGACAGGCGGGCGGGCGCGTCCTAGACTGTATGGACAGGCCGATTGCACATCCGAAGTCGCCTGCGTCGTGTCCGCACCGGAGTAGTTAGCGAGAAGCCGCCATGAATACGTCCCACTACCTGAGTCCCCGCGTCTTCAAGATTAACGTGGGTTTTTTGCTGAGCGCCCCGCTGGGCACCAGCCAAGACTCGACGTTCGACTTCCCAGAGGTGCACGTCAGCGATGATTTGTCGCTGTATTACCTGCGCGGCCCGATTCGCATCAGCCGGACGAAAGAGGGAATCTTGGTGCAAGCCACCTTGCACGCGGGTTTGCAATCCGAGTGTTACCGTTGCCTCGACCCCGTGACGATGGACTCGGTCTTTGAAATCGAGGAGCTGTATACGCCGGTCGGTAGCCCCAGCTCGGAGTTCCATATCAACGACGATGCTGCGCTCGACCTCGCGCCGTTGGTGCGCGCCGAGGTGTTGATGAACACGGATGAGCGCGTGCTGTGCCGCCCTGATTGTAAGGGGTTGTGCCCTGAGTGTGGTGTCAACCGTAACCACGTCGCGTGCACGTGCGCGGAGAACCAAATCGACCCGCGCTTGGCCGCGCTGCGTAAACTGCTCGACTCGAAATAGCCCGCGGGCTAGGCGAGGGGCAACAGCACCGTGAATGTGCTACCCAGCCCCAGCTCGCTTTCGACCACGATGCGCCCCCCGTGCTGCTCGACCACGCGGCTGGCGATCGACAAGCCCAGCCCAAAGCCCGGGGTGGTGTGGGCGGTGTCGAGGCGGAAGAATCGGGCGAAGATGCGCTGAAGCATATTGGGCGGGATGCCGACGCCGGTATCGGCCACGGTGATGCGTGCCATGCCGTGGGCGTGGCGCGCCCGCATCAAGATATGGCCGCCCTTGGGGGTGTAGCGCACCGCGTTGAGCAACAGTTGTTGCAGCGCCACGCTCATATACTCGCTGTGCACCGTCAGGCCGATGTCGTCGGGGCACATATCCAGCTCGAAACGATGCCCCGCCTCGTCGATGGCCTCTCTGACCGCCGATGAGGCGATGTCAATCAGCGCATTGAGCGACATCCGCACTTGGTTGTTGTGGAAGCTCTGGGTATCGACCGCCGCTTGCAAGGTCATCATGGTGATGAGGTGGTCGATGCTCTGGACTTGGCGCTCGATATTGGCGCTCTTGGTGGCGCGCATCTGCGAGTCGGTGGTGCGGTTGAGCAGGTATAGGCTGGTCTGGATGATGGAGAGCGGGGTGCGGAACTCGTGCGAGACATCGCGGATGAACTCGGCCAGCACCTCCGACTTGCGCCGCTCGACCTCGAGAAGGATGGCGTTCTCGCGCAGTAGGTGATTGTCGAGAACCACCCCGACCAGCTGGGCGAACATCAGCCCGCGCTCGATGTCCTCGGGCGTGAAGGGTTTATCGGGCAGGTCGCGCGACCTCGCGGGTGTAGATGTCGCCCAAGATTTCGGGCTGGTTCTCGGTGACGGCGCGCACGCACAAGCGCCCGTCCTCGGTCAGCAACGATAGCTCGGCATAGGGGGCGTCGAGGATGCGGGCGGCGCGCTCGACGATGGTTTGCAAGAGGTCGGGCAGGGCGCGTTGGTTGAGCAGGTCGAGGGTGATGGCGTGCATGTCGCGCAACTGCGCGAGGCTGGTATCGGTGTGGGGCGGGGGGGATGAGATAGGGAGCGGCTCGGTAAAAGGTTTGGAAACCGTATGGTTGGAGGGGGTTGAAGTCATAGAAGGCGAGGTCTCCAAAGGAGATAGGATGAGTGAGATTGTGCCGAAACCCGCGATAAAAAGGGGTAGAGCACGATGATTACGTACTATGGTACTATAAACAAGGTTGACAAACCGTAAAGTGATTGTTAGAAGGCTGTGATTTGGCTTGGTGTGAGATTCGGGCAAAGCGCCCCAAACAACTTTATCCAAACCGCACAAGTAGGATTTAAGGCCGATTTAACGCGCCTGCGTTAAGATAGAGGGTGTTGTATTGGGCTTAGTTAGAAAAGCGAGCGACTCATGAAGCGCATCGCAGTCATGACCAGCGGGGGCGACGCCCCCGGCATGAATGCTGCCGTCCGTGCCGTGGTGCGGACAGGCATTGAGCACGGGTTGGAAGTGTGGGGCATCCGGCAGGCTTACGCTGGGTTGCTGAATGGCGATATGCAGCTGATGCAGAGCCGTGATGTGAGTGGTATCTTGCAGCGCGGTGGGACAATCTTGCAGACGGCGCGCAATGAGGAATTCAAGACCCCGGCAGGTCAGCAAAAGGCCATCCGCCGATTGGAAGAGCGCGGTATCGACGCGGTGGTGGTGATTGGCGGCGATGGCAGTTTGCGCGGGGCGATGGCGATGCACCGCTTGGGGGTGCCGGTCATGGGCATCCCGGGCAGCATCGACAACGACATCTGGGGCACGAGTATGTCGATTGGGGTCGATACGGCGCTCAATACCATCCTCGACGCCCTCGACCGCCTGCGCGATACCGCCACCAGCCACAACCGCGGTTTCGTCATCGAGGTGATGGGGCGCAATTGCGGGTATCTGGCGTTGATGGGCGGTATTTTGGGCGGTGCGGAGGTCATCATCACCCCCGAGCAAGCGCCGTCCCTCGAGCAGGTGGCCGACGCGCTCAAGGACGCTTACAAGCGCGGCAAGAGCCACGCCATCGCGGTGATTGCGGAGGGCGCGCCCTACCGCACCACACAACTGGCCGATTATCTCAACCATCAAGATGTCGGGTTCGAGATTCGGTTGACCATCCTCGGGCATACCCAGCGCGG
>JALONY010000121.1 GCA_025454715.1 Anaerolineae bacterium | reverse complement strand
TCGCGCACGGCGGCGGGCTGAAGGCGCTTGAGCGTCCACAGCACCTGCCCGCTGGGCCCGACCTCGTCGAAGCGCTCATCACGGTTGAGCGCGTCGTTGAGCGAGAAGGCTTGCAGCGCCTCGGTGCCGGTGCCTAGCCCGCCGATTTGGTCGAGGATGTCGGTGGGCGAGAGCGGGGTGCCGTCGTTGATTTCCAGCACCGCGTCGGCGAGGTTGATGTGGCCGACGTTCACGTCCATCATCAAGGCTTGGGGGAACCACATGCCAGCCAAGCGCACGAGGTCGGGGCGCGCCTTGAGGGCGGCCTCCAGCTCGTCGAGGATGGCCTCGCCGTGCTCGTCCAACACCTCGTCCACGTCGTAGCCCTCGGACGATGGGGCGGGCAAGCTGGACTCGGTGCTCAGGGCGTGCGGGGTGGTCAGCTCGGCGGCGTAGTCTTGCGCGCCGTCGTCGGTCTGGACGCTGATGACGCGATACGCGCCGTAAGCGGGGTTATCGCCGTCACGCAGGGCGATGACCGTGCCGACCTTGAGGTCTTCGGCGGGGAAGACCACCTTCTGCCCGACTTGATAGGTGCTGCGCGGGTCGTAGGGCTGCGCGTCGGCGAAACGGGCGGCTTGGGCGGCTTTGGCCGCCGTGACGCGCTCGGTGAGGATGAGGCGGGCGAGGTCGAGGGTGTTGAGCGGGGTTTCGCCCTCCAAGAGGGCGCTCATCAGCAAATCGAGGTCGTCCTCGGTCAGGGACAGGCTGCCCGCGTAGGGGATGGACTGGCTCATGCGGGGTTCTCCTGAGGTTGGGGGTGAACGGGGGGCGGGCAAGCGTGCTGGCTAACCTGCAATTGAAAAGGCCGTGGGACTGTGTAAAATACATCGGATTCTTTGCGGTCTTCACGCACCGGCCAGAAAATTATACCGGACGCCCTCCCTCCCTATCAAGGGACGGACACCGCGTGCCGACCGCAGCACATCTCTCCCAAGACACCCGTTGAAGGGTGTGGGCGACCCGATTACCCGCACGCAGCACCCCTGCGTCAGATGTTTGAGCAGAAGGAACACAGCAATGTCTACCAAGCGTACATGGCAACCCAAAATTCGCCGTCGCGTGCGCGTCCACGGCTTCCGCACGCGCATGAGCAGCCGCACCGGCCAAAACGTCCTGAAGGCGCGCCGCCTGAAGGGGCGTCACCTGCTGACCGTCAAGGCCGCGCACGTCAAGAAGGTGAACTGGAACGGCACCAAGGGCAACCGCTACAAGGGCGACCGCCGCTAACGGCTGTGCAGGTGTGAGGGAGGTCGTCCGGTGGGGCTGCCCCGCACATTGCGCCTGACGCGCTCCGAAGACTTCTCGCGGGCGCGCCAGAGCGGGCAGACCGTCCGTGGGCGGTTGTTGTTGCTGAACGTGGTGCCCAACCAGTTGGCGCACAACCGCTATGGCATCGTGACCGGCAAACGGCTGGGGAGCGCGGTAGCGCGCAACCGCGCCCGCCGCGTCGTCCGCGCCGCGCTCCGCCGCCTGCACGCCCAGCTCCGCACGGGGTGGGATGTGGTGGTCGTCCCCCACCCACCCCTTTTCGAGCAGCCCTTCGCCGAGGTCGTGCACGCCCTCGAACGGCTTGCACGGCAGGCAGGGCTTACCCTCCCGTCCACCCCCATACCCCCCGATGAAGGAGGCCGCCCGTGAAAGCCGTGGTGCTTGCCGCCCTCCGTTTTTACAAACGCCGCATCTCGCCCAAGCTGCCGCCCTCGTGCCGATTTACCCCCACCTGCTCCGAGTACATGATGGAAGCGGTCGAGGTGCATGGCGCTGTGCGCGGCGTCTGGATGGGGAGCAAGCGCATCTTGCGCTGCAACCCGTTCACGAAACCCGGCTATGACCCCGTCCCCCCAAAGAAAGAGCGTCCGGCAACATGACCCGATTTGTCCCTTCGCGCCGCTTGTCGCTGCTTGCGGCGCTGTTGATTCTCGTGCTCGTCACCACCGGTTGCGTCGGCTCGCGCTTGGGCGTGAGCTGGGCTTCTGTCTCGCTGGTGGGCGAGAACCAGAATATTTTGTTGGCCTTCAACAATTTCATCGTCCAGATTGACCCCCGCGACGGCAGCGCCGTGCAACTGCGCGACGAGAACGGCAATATCCGCGTGGTGCCCGAGACCGGTGAGCCGCGGGCGTGGAACTATCAAGAGACCTCGGCGGGCGCGCAACACTTCTATACCGCCCCGCTCCAGCTCAACGAGGGCAAACTGCTGTTCGCCGACTACGCCCGTAAGCTGGTCGAGGTCGATTTGGTGGCCGCCCGCGTCGATAACCCCGCAGGCATCCCCATCCCCGACCACGTCGTGGCCGACCCGATCGTCGATGACCAACACCTGTACTTGGCCTACCTCAACAAAGACGTGCAAGCCCGCGACATCGACGACCCGTCGGTGGTGATTTGGACGTTCGAGACCGAAAACGGCGTGTGGTCGGAGCCGTTGCTGCACGAGGGCGTGCTGTACTTCGGGGCGATGGATCACTACCTGTACGCGGTCGAGGCCGCGACCGGCCAATTGCGCTGGAAGGTCGATTTGCAGGGTGCGGTGGCCGCCACCCCCGCCCTCTACGAGGGCAACCTGTACATCGGCAGCTTCGCCCGCAAGCTGTTCATCGTGTCGCTGGAGGGTGAAATCGTCAGCGAGCGCGCCGTGGATGACTGGGTGTGGGGCGCGCCGGTCGCCCTCGACGGCGTGGTCTATGCCGCCGACATGGGCGGCAACGTCTATGCCCTGAGCACCGACGACCTGAGCGAGGTCTGGCGCGTGCGCGCCGCCAACGGCGGCATCCGCCCCAGCCCGCTGGTCACGGAGCAACACGTCATCATCGGGGCGCGCAGCGGCGAGGTGGTGTGGCTGGAGCGCGCCAGCGGCGTGATTGCCCTCGAGGGTGCCCGTCAGCTGGGCGCCGAAATCTTGTCCGACCTGATGCTGGTGGAATCGAACGAAGCGCGCCCGCTGGCCGAGCCGCTGGTCATCGTCAGCACGGTGGCGAACGACAACCTCTTGGTGGCCTTCTCCGCGACGCAAGGCGTGCGGCAGTGGGTCTATAAGCGCTAAACGGAGGCAGACCGAACCCCATGGATTTCTTGCTCAACCCGTTCGTCACGGTGCTCGCGTTGCTCTACCAGCTCTTGGGCAACGACATCGTGCTGGCCATCGCGGCCTTCACCGTCATCATCCGCCTCGCGACCTCGCCACTCCTGCTGCAACAGCAGAAATCGACCGAGGCCGCCCAGATGCTTCAGCCGCAAATCAAGAAGCTGCAAGAGAAATACAAAAACGACCGCGAGAAGCTGGCCGCCGCCCAGATGGAGCTGTACAAAGAGTACGGTGTCAACCCGTTGGGTGGGTGCTTGCCGTTGCTGATCCAGATGCCGATTTTGTTCGCGCTGTACGGCGCGATTTTGTACGGCTTGGGCAGCACGCCGTTTCAGGTGGTCGATATGTCGCGGCGGTTCCTCATCCCCAGCCTCGACACGCTCATCCCGCTCAATAAGACGTGGCTCGGCCTCGACCTGACCCAGCCGCCGGTCTTCGGCGGCATCTCGACGGTCTCGACCATCGCGGCCATCGCCTTGCCCTTGCTGGTGATGATTACGACGTGGCTGCAATCGAAATTGACCATGCCGCCGATGCGCCCCGAGGACAAGGACAACCCCGCCGCGGCCACCACCCGCACCATGACCACCATCATGCCGCTGATGTTCGGGTTCTTCGCGCTGTCGTTCTCCATCGGCATCTCGATTTACTTCATCGTCTCGAACGTGGTGGGCATCATCCAATACACGCTGCTGGGCAAGGCGCACTGGAACGTGCTCATCCCCGGGCTGGGGAGCGGTGTGAAGGCGCTCAACGGCACGGCGGCCTCGCCGGAGAAGCAACGCGAGAACGACGCGATTTTGCGCCGCGTGACCGACCGCGTTGACCAAATGCCCAAGGGTGCCAACCCGGCCTTGGCGGCGCGTACCAGCGCTGCCGCCAGCAAGCCGAGCGCCGCCGCCAAGCCCGACGCGCCTAAGCCGTCCGGCAGCAAGCCGTCCAACCCCAAGAAGAAATAGGCCGCGACATGTCTACAGAACGCCGCTCCATCGAAATTACCGCCGACACGGTGGACGAGGCCATCCAGCAGGGCTTGCGCGATTTGGGCGTGCAGCCGTGGGATGTGATGGTCGAGGTGGTCGAGGAGCCGTCGGTCGGGCTGTTTGGGACGCCGCCGCGCAAGGCGCGGGTGCGCCTACAACTGCTCCGCACCGGCCCGACCAGCCCCCCGCCCACCACCCTGCCGCGCCTCGCTCAGCCCGACGCCGAGGCGCGCCGGATGCAGCAAGGCACCAGCCCATCGCGTTATGGGCAACCCGAGCGCCGCGACAACGAGCGCCGTGATTACAGCCAGCCGCCCCGCCGCGACTCCACGGCGGGAGGGGCGGGCACCAGCCGCCCAGAGCGCACCGACCGCCCGCAACGCCCCGACCGTCCCGAGCGGTCGGACGCGGGCGGGCAACGCCGCGACAACAACCGCCCCGCGGGTGAGCGCCGCACCGGTGAGCGCCCGAGCGGGGAGCGCGGGGGCGACAATCGCGCTGGGCGGGACAATCGGGGCGGGCAAAACCGCCGCGACAACCGCGACCCGCGTGACCGCAACCGCCCGGTCTCGCGCTTGCTCGACCAAGCCATGGGCGGGGGGCAACGCCCACCCCAGAACCCGTTCGACGACGACCTGTTGTATGACGACCTCGAGGACGAGGCCGCCTCGCTGTTCACCGGCTACACCACGGTCGAAGAGGCCGATTACGACCCCGATGTGGCCACCGCCCGCGAGTTGTTGGTCGAGTTGCTGCGCCACCTCGATGTCTCGGCCAGCGTGCAGGTCAGCCGCGTGGACGCCGCGCAAGGTGGCGGCCCGTGGATTTTGAACGTGCAAGGGCAAGGCCGCACCACGTCGCTGATTGGGCGGCGCGGCGACACGCTCAACGCGCTGCAATACCTGTTGCGCCTGATGGTCAGCCACAAGCTCCAGCACCGCATCAACCTGATTTTGGACGTGGACGGCTATAAGGCCAAGCGTGCCGAGCGCTTGCGCGCCCTCGCCAACAAAATGGCCAATCAAGCCCTGAGCGAAGGGCGCACCATCGTGATGGAGCCGATGCCGCCGCACGAGCGCCGCCTCGTGCACATCGCGTTGCGCGCCCATCCCCACGTCACCACCAAGTCGATTGGGGAGGGTGAGGGGCGAAAGGTCACCATCGTCCCCAACAAGGACGCCCCCAAGCCCGAGGCGAGCGCCCCCGCCGCCGATGACACGCCACAGGACGACGAGGCGTGACGCGCATCCCTCACGGGGCGGCCACACCGGTCGATTACGTGCTGATTGGCCACATGACCGCCGACCTGACCCCTGAGGGGCGTCGGGTCGGCGGGACGGTGTCGTATGCCATGCGGACGGCGGCGGCCTTCGGGTTGCGCGTCGGGTTGCTGACCAGCGCCGCGCCGGACGACCCGTTGCTGGCCGAGCTGGAGCCGTATGGGCAGGTGGTGGTGGTACCCTCCGCCCAGACCACCACGTTCGAGAACGTGTATACCCCCAGCGGGCGCCTTCAGCACGTCCGCGCCGTGGCCGAGGACGTGCGCCCAGAGCATGTGCCGCAATCGCGCTGTTCGAGCGGTTCGAGCGGGCGCGTTGGATGGTCACGCTTCAGGGGTGGTTGCGCCAATGGGGAGCCGATGGGCGGGTGCGCTTTCGCCCGTGGTTCCGGCCTGCGTTGCTCAGCCGCCTCGCGTTGGTGGTGTTCAGCGAGGAGGACGTGCGGCATCAGCCCGGGTTGCTCCAGCAAATCGCGCCGTATGCCCAGCACTTGCTCTATACGCAAGCCGAGCGCGGGGGCATCCACTTCCAAAACGGCCTGCCGACCCCGTTCCGCACCCCCAGCGTCACGGCCATCGACCCCACCGGCGCGGGCGATATTTTCGCGACCTCGGCCTTGTGCGCTTTTTACCAGACCGGCAGCATCCGGCGCGCCGTGCAGATTGGGGCAGGTTTGGCGGCGCAGTCGGTCACGCGGGTCGGGGTGGCGGGCGTGCCCACCCGCGCCGACATCGAGGCGCTGCTGGCGCAGACGGGGTGAGGTTAAGCAGATTGAACAATTTTTTAGGGGGATGAGTGCGCTCATCCCCCGTTTTTTTAGCCGCATATACGCCTCTGACGAAAATTTGACGGCTTTCCGATAGACCGCAAACACCCCTCATACACACGCGGCCTATCCTAAAGGTCATCAGGGCAACGCACGGCAAACCGACAAAGACACGCCAGCGAAGCCCGACCGAACGCCCTATTTTCATCAACAGGAGGTAACACCATGGCCGCTTTGATCCGTTGGAACCCCATCCGTGAGCTTGCTGCGATGGAGCGCATGATGGATGCGATGGCACACCGCACCTTGCGCCCGACCGACACCGCCACCGGCGCGCTGGCGCTCGATGTCAGCGAGGCCGACAACGTCTACACCGTCACCACCGCGCTCCCGGGCGTCAAGGCCGACGACATCCAAATCCACCTCAAGGACGGCGTGCTGACCATCAGCGCCGAAATCCCGCAGCGCGTCAACGAGCGCAAGGACGGTGAGCGCGTCCT
>JALONY010000120.1 GCA_025454715.1 Anaerolineae bacterium | reverse complement strand
ACGGTAGCTTGCCGAGCTTCATCGTCATCAACGAGGTGGTTTTCGCCATCGACCGCCTGAGCGGTGACCAGACCCTGCCCACGCTTACCCTCATCGAGACGCGCCAGCCGGTCGATATCCGCATGATGGTGTTCGAGCCTAAGGGCGACGGGATGGCCGACGTGTTCGCCACCGCCGTGCCCGCCGACCCGTGCGGCACCCTGATTTACCGCGCCACGGCGGTTTGGGATCGCGAGGGCTTGTATGCGCTGGACGCCTCGACCGTCCGCACCGACCCCGACGCAGAATGCACCCTCGATGAGGCCGAGGAGCTGACCATCACCCTGACCGACCAAATGTTTTACAGCATCCGCGCCAACGGGGCGGGCGTGCCTTACAACACGTTCGTGCCGGTCGAGGAGCAACGCCCGTACCAGCTCATCAACACACTCCCGATCGAAGCGTTCGAAATCGAATGGGTCATTGAAGAAGGGTTCTACCCCTCGGTACGCCTGAGCGTGACCGGTGTCACCGACGGGTGCGACGCCCCGACCCAAATCGCGCTGCAACGGCTGGGCACGTCCATCTATCAGGTGAATGCCGTGCGCGTACTGCCGCTAGAGACGCTGTGCACCATGATTGCCCGCACCTACACCCACGAGCAATTTTTCGATTTGCCCGCCAACGCCCCAATCGAGTTCATCGTGAACGGCGAGACCATCACCCTCGCGCAACCGTAACGCGGTGTGCCTTGCCCCCAGCCATCTCGCGAGAGACGCGCTGGGGGCAGGGCGATGCTGGCTTAGTAGAACAACTGGAAGTCATACGGCTCACTGCTGAAGCCGAACCCTTCCGAACCGTCCAAATCGACCATCGCAACCACCTTGACCGGCACCACCCCACTCAAGCCTGAGGGGAAGGCCGCATACGGCACGTGCATCCAATAATCGTCCCATTGGCTGGTCTCGAAGCTGGGCGTGACGATTTCTTGCACGGTCAGGTTGCCGTTGGACAAGCAATAATACGAGTCATAGTTCGGGTCACACTTCATCAGGTCACCCGCCGCGTCGTAAAAGAACAACGCGATGCGGACACGTTGCCCCAGCGCGCCGTTGGCGTTCATCGTCAAGTAGGTGCGGATGCCCGGGTCGGTGGTGTGGTCACCCCCCACGTCGAAGACCATGCGGTTAATCGAGATGCTGAAGCTGGCACCCGTCCCACCGTTCGGGTTGGTGGTGGTGTTGGCACCGCCCGTACCGTCGAAGTTGAGCGTGAACGGCACCGGCTCGCTCGAGATATCCAGCGTGCGTTGCCCATCGACGCCGATGAACGCCTGCACGCTAAAGTCTCGCGTGCCGGTCAGGCCGTCGGGGAAGCCCGCATACGGCACCCAGAACCAGTAATCTTCCCAAATGCTGTCGTCGAACGACGGCGTCAGCACCGTCTGCACCGTGATTCCGCCGTCCGGCGCGCAATACTCCTCGCTCATGTTCTCGCAACTCACCGGCGAGCCGTCCTCATTCAAGAGGTAGATGGCCGCACGCAACGGCACCCCCAAGTAACCGGTTGCCGTGATTTCGGCGTGGACTTTCAGGCCGATTTCGCCGCCGGTGGTGTTGGAGACATCGTATTCGACGCGCAAGACATCGACCTCGAGGCTGGCCAAAGACGGGTCGAACGGGGGCGGGGTGGCGACGGCCACCGCGCCGCTCTCGAAGGCCGATAACACCGTCTCGACCGCGATAAACGGCAAGATGCCGCCCAAGCGCCCCAACGTCTCTTCCTCGGCGCGCACCATCGTCGGGATGCCCAAGAACTCGCCGCGCCCGTTGACCACCAACCCGCCCGAGTTGCCGGGCGAGATTTCGGCGTCGGTGCGATACCACGCAGGGACGCGCTGATCGAAGATGTTGGCGTTCTCGACGCTGGTGATGGAACCCTGCGTGACCACCAAATAGCCATCGCCCACCCCCGGGTACCCGAAGACCCAGATGCGCTCGCCGAGGGTCGTCTCACGCGCCGCCGATTGCAAGGCGGGCAAATCGAGGCTGAACGGGTCAATCGGGTTACCGTTGGGGTCACGGTCGATTTGCAAGATGGCGAAGTCGATGCCGCCCGCCAAGAAAAAGTCTTGCACCACGCTGGCGAACCCGATCGGCTCGGGCAATTCCCCGATTTCACGGGTCAGGTAAATCAGATAGTCGGTCGCTTCCTCAATCACGTGGTGGTTGGTATAAATCAACCCAGAGGAGTCGATGATGGTGCCCGACCCCGACGAGTAGGGTACCGTCCCACGATAGGCCTCGATATAAACCACCGATTGCGAGATGGTGGCGATGTCTTGCGCCGATAAGCCGATATTCTCCGTCTGGGCAAGGGCGCTACCGCCCACGCTCAGGAGCAGCACGGCCAACAGCAGCGCGCTCCACCCTCTAAGCCGCATCATTCCAATACTCCTCTCGTCCAACCCGACGCGGGGCGCGTCGGGTCGCGATTCGATTATGACATAGGTTCCGTATTTTGGCCGCTCAGAGGCGCTCAGCCGATAGAGGAACCGTCGGTTTCCTCATCACCGCTCGGCAAGAAATCCGGCTCTTCAGGGGCGACCGGCGCGCTCTGCGGTGCGACCATCGCGGTCTCTTGGGTGGCGCTGGCACCTTCCTTGCTCACCATCGAAATCTTGCCATCGATGAACGCGCCTTCTTCGGTGCTCAAGGCCGTGGCCGTGATGTCGCCCCACACCCGCCCCGTCCGCAAGATTTGCACCTTCTTGCCGGTCACGTCACCGCGCACCGCACCGGCGATGCTGATGTTTTTGGCGGTGATGTTGGCCTCGATTTTGGCCGTCTCACCAATCAGGGCGTTACCGTCGATGTCGATTTTGCCCTTAAACGTGCCGTCGATGCGGACGTTGCTGTGGCTGACGAACGTGCCCTCGAACGTGGCGTTGGCACCCAAGATGGTCTCGAACCCGACCGGTGTGGCCACCGGCGGGATGGCCGCCTCGCGCTCGCGAGTCGGGTTGGTCGGGGGGGTGGGCGGCGCGGCGGGGCGCTCCGGCTGAGGGGCGGGGGTCGGTGTCGGGTCGGGCTGAGGCTGGCGGCGGAACAAAGACATGTCGGTCATGGATGGAGAGGTCGCATAGTGGACTAGTGCGCTCGCCTGGAACGCGAGTATGGTGTCACAGCCAT
Source organism: Anaerolineae bacterium (assembly GCA_025454715.1). Lineage (GTDB taxonomy): Bacteria > Chloroflexota > Anaerolineae > Aggregatilineales > Phototrophicaceae > Flexicrinis. Next base: position 6,101 of record JALONY010000120.1, on the reverse strand, counting down.
CGCGGGTTCGAATCCCGCTCTCTCCGCACCTTAAACGCCGCCTGTCGCCCGCAGGCGGTTTTGTGTGTCTGGTCACCCAGCCAACGAGGAGCCCCCCATGACCATCGACTGGAGCGCCAATACTCGCGCACGTTCGCCGCCATCGCCGCCACCATGCCCATCAACATCCCGCTGGCCTTGTGGATTGTCGGCAGTGGCGACGAGACCAGCCAAAGCATGGCCGACTTCTCCAAGACCATGACCCTCAACATGTTCCCGACCGTGCTGTTCATCTTCGTGGTCTGGCTGGCGTTTCGGGCGGGCTGGGCGCTCATCCCGTGCATCTTGGTCGGTTATGGCGCGTGGGGGGTGGCCATGCTCATCCTGACCGCCCTGCGCCAACACCTCGGCTGGTAAGCCAACCGTTAGGCTTGCGCTAGGATGGTTGACCGGCAGGCCGCCCCGCGGTAAGGTCAGTCCATCCGTTATCATGCCCCCCTGTGAGGCGCGCCGTGTCGTTCTTAGCCCCCATCGCCCTGATTGGCCTCGTCTTGGCCGTGCCCATCGTGCTGATGTACATGCTGCGCCTGCGCCGCCGCGAGCAAATCGTCAGCAGTACCTTTCTGTGGCGCCAAGTCTTGCAAGACCAAGAGGCCAACACCCCGTGGCAACGCCTGCGCCGCAACCTGTTGCTGTTCTTGCAATTGCTCATCCTCGCGTTGCTGGTCTTGGCCTTGATGCGCCCGTTCGTGAGCGTGCCCGCCCTGAGCGCGGCGCGGGTCGCGTTCGTGCTGGATGCGTCGGCCAGCATGGCCGCCACCGACGGCGGCGACGGCCAGACCCGCTTCGAGGCCGCCCGCGCCCAAGCCCAAGCCTTGCTCGACACCCTCTCCGGCGACACCGAAATCACGGTCATCCGCGCCGCCGCCCGCCCCGAACTGCTCACCCCCTACACCACCGACCGCAACGCCGTCCGCAACGCCTTGCAACAAGCGCGAGTCGGGGCTGGTGAGGCCGATTGGCTGGCCGCCCTGACCTTGGCCGGTGCCGGGGCACAAGACCAGCCCGACTTTGCAGTCGTCCTGTTTACCGATGGTGGCCTCACCGAGACCGCCAGCTTCGACGCCAGCCTGATTCAAGGGCGGGTATCGGTCGTGCCGGTCGGGACGGCCAGCGAAAACATCGCCATCTCGGCTTTATCCGTGCGCGCCCTGCCGGGTGGGCAACCGCAGTTGTTCGCCGAGCTGACCAACACCGGCGTCGTCGATGCCGAGGTCGTGTTCATCCTGCGCGCCAACGTAGACGCCTTGCCGCTGGTCAGTGAGCGGTACAGCGTGCCCGCCGGTACCTCGCTGCCCATCGTCTCCAACGCCCCACTGCCCGACGACGTGCGCGTCCTGACCGCCAACATCAGCCCTTCGGTCAGCTCGGCCAGCCGCGACCTCCTGCCGCTCGACGACACCGCCTCGGTCGTGCTGCGCGAGGACACCGCCATCAATATCCTGCTGGTCAGCGAGGGAAACCTGTTTCTAGAGCAGGTGCTCAGCCTGCTCCCGGGGGTACGCGCCTTTCGCGCCTCGCCCAGCAACGCCTTGCCCGCCCAGCCGTTCGACGTGATCGTGTTCGACCGCACCCTGCCGGAGCGCTTGCCCACCGCGCCCGACCTGCTGTTTATCGCCCCGCCCACCGACCTTGCGGGCTGGTTCACCGTCGCCGAAAGCCCGACCACCGGCAGTAGCCTGCGCACCACCGACGACCCACGCACGGCCTTCGTCGATGTCTCCACCGTCTCGGTCTTGAGCTACCGCGCCCTCGACTCCATCGCTTGGGCGCAACCGCTCATCACGACCGAGGACGGCGCGCCATTGGTCGTGGCCGGTGAGCGAGGCGGGCAACAGGCCGCCGTGTTCGCCTTCGCCCTGTCCGAGAGCGACCTGCCGCTCAATATCGCCTTCCCAATCCTGATGACCAACCTGATCGACAGCTTCAAGCCCGCCAGCATGGCCGATGACGGCACCGGTCAGGCCGAGCGCCCGCACCCCTTACGCCCCCCGCTCGACGCCGACACCTTGCGCGTCACCTTGCCGGACGGCAGCGTGCGCGAATTGCCCGTCCTCGGGCGCGAGATGACCTTCGCCGAAACCGACCAACTGGGGGTCTACACCGTCGAGGCCATCCGTCAGGGTCAGCCAACCCAGTCCGAGTCGTTCGCCGTCAACCTGTTCAGCCCATCCGAGAGCGACATCGCCCCGCGCAGTGCCAGCCTCGGCGGGCAACCCCTACAAACCAACGCCGCCGATGAGCAACAACCGCTCGAACTGTGGCCGTGGGTGGCCTTGCTGGCGCTGGCCATTCTGTTGCTGGAATGGGAGCAATATCACCGCCGCCAACGCCTGCCTACCCCACCCGCCAAACGCCCGAAACCCACTCGGCAAAAGACATGGGTTTCGCGGTAATATTTGCGGTATAGTGGTAGTGTCTCGAACCCATCAGCCTGCTCTTTGACCATGCGGGCGCAGACAAGGATTTATCCCATGGATCGCAAATTCCAAATCACCTCGGCTAAAAGTGGCGCCGCCTTCGCTGTGCGCGTCGTCACCCGCTCCGACACCGCCGAAATCACCGGCAGCAACGACGATGGCGCGTTGCGCGTGCGCCTCACCGCCGATTCTGCCGATGCCCCAGAGGCCAATACCGAATTGGTCGAATTGTTCGCCAGTGTGCTGGGTGTCACCCCCAAGCAAATCGAGATCGTGGCTGGCCACAACCAGCCCGATAAAGTCCTGTGCGTGCTAGAGCTGAACGCCTCGGAACTCGAGGCCAAGCTCGGCATTCGCGGCGCGTCCTAACCGCCCTGCCCACCTCAGCGGGGGGGTGCCACGCACTTCCCCGCCCATGCCAAAGAGACCCCATGCGCGCCATCGCCCCAGCCGTGTTGCTGATGACCGCCCTGCTGTTGGCGGCGTGTGCCCCAGCCACGCCCCCACCTCCCACCACCTTGCCACCGACCCAGCCGCTCAACACCGCCGCACCCACCCCGACCCCGACCCAACCCCCCGCCCCGACCGCGACCGTCACCCTGCCGCCCTCGGCTGCCGACATCGCGCAGACGCAGGCCGCGCAACGCACCCTCAGCGCCCCCGCGCCGTTGGGCACCCCCACCGACCCCATCGCCGAAGAACTGGGCGCGTTGGCCGTGTTGCGCTTTGCCCAAGAACAAGACCTCGCCCCAGAGCGCATCCGGGTCGTCTCGGTCGAAGCGGTGACGTGGCCGGACTCCGCGCTGGGCTGCACCGCCCAACCCCCCACCCCCGAAGGCGCAACCGCCGCCCCGGGCATCCCGGGCTATCGCATCCGCGTGCAAGTGCGCCCCGCGGGAGCCAGCGCCACCTACCACACCGATTTCATCCGTGTCCTAAAATGTGACGCCGAGCAAGAATGACCCCCGCCATGCCCGACTCCAAACGCCTCCAGCGCCTGCGCGACGCAGGCTACAAAATCACCCACGCCCGCCAAACCGTCCTCGCCGCCTTAGAGCAGACCGGCGGCCACATGACCTCGGCGCAAGTCCTCGAGGCCGTCGCCCAGCTCGACCCCTCGATTGGGCGCGCCAGCGTCTTCCGCACCCTCGACACCTTGTCGCGCTTGTCCATCATCCGCCCGACCTTCGTCGATGGCAGCGGCGCACCGGTGTTCGTGCTCCTGCCCGATGGCCACCATCATCACATCGTGTGCACGGGCTGTGGCCAAGTCACCGAGTTCGAGGACTGTGGGCTCGACGCGCTGGCCGCCCGCCTACAAGGCGAGACCGGCGTGACGATTTCAGGCCACCTGCTCGAGTTTTACGGCTTGTGTGCCGCCTGCCGCCCAACCGAAAGCTGACGCCCGCACCACCCGCTTGGCCTGTTCTGTCGGTTGGGCATTGTGTACAATCGAATCGTCATTTGAAAGACACTTTTTACTGACGGAGGATTTTGCCTTGCGTATCGTGACCTTTACGCGCAGCACGCCCGACACCGCCGCTAAAGTCGAGGTCGGCGGCGACGGTGCAGTCACATGGGGCGGCGCCGCCACGGTCGTCAACCCGTGGGATGAATATTCGCTCGAAGAAGCCATCCAACAAGCCGGTAAGGCGGGCGGCAAATCCGCCGCCATCGCCGTGGGTGCCCCGATGCACGACGACGCGCTCAAGCACGCCCTCGCCATGGGCTTGGACGAGGCCTACCGCATCGACGACGCCGCGCTGGATGCCACCGACAGCTTGTCGTATGCCACCGCCGCCGCCGCCGCCGTGACCAAGCTGGGCGACGCCAAGCTGGTCATTTTCGGCAAGGAGTCGGTCGATGTCGGCACCGACAGCCACATCGTCCAAACCGCCCGCAAGCTGGGCTGGACGATGCTCAGCTACGTCTCCAAAATTGTGTCGGTCGATTATGCCGCGGGCACCCTCAAGGTCGAGCGCTTGGTCGAGGGCGGCAAACAAGTCGTCAGCGCCAGCTTGCCCGCCGTCATCAGCGTGATGAAAGACATCAACGAGCCGCGTTACCCGTCGTTCATGGGCATCCGCAAGGCCGCCAAAGCCAGCATCCCGGTCTGGTCGCTGGCCGATTTGGGCGTGTCGGGCTTGCGCGCCAAAGCCAAGACCACCCGCTTTGCCAACCTGCCCGCTCGCACCGTCGAGGTCGAGATGCTGACCGGTGACCCCGAAGACGTGGCCGCGAAATTGGTTGACCGCTTGCTGGCGGAGAAGGTGTTGTAACCATGAGCACGGTTTTGGTTTGGATTGAGACCCACGACGGCAACGCCCGCCCGACCAGCTGGGAAGCATTGGGCGCGGCCAACGCGCTGGCCAGCACTCTCGGTGCGTCGGTCACCGCGCTGGTGCTGGGCAAGAACGCCCCCGCCATCGCCCAAGACGCCCTCACCCGCGGCGCAGCCAAAGCGCTGGCCAGCGATGACGCCAGCTTCGAGACCTATCGGCTGGAGCCATATGCCGCCCTGCTGAGCGCGCTGGTCAAGGAGCACGCGCCGTTGGCCGTGGTCGCCGTCGCCAGCAGTGCCGGGCGCGAGCTGTTGGCCGCCAGCGCCGCCGATACCGACAGCGCCATGCTGTCGGATGCCATCGAGCTGGGTGCGGTCGCAGGCAACGTCACGGTGGTACGACCGGTCTATGCCGGCAAAATCTTGAGCGACGCCGTGGCCGAGGGCACCGCTTTCGTCACGGTGCGCGCCCGCGCCTTCCAGCCCGCCGCCCCCGTCGGCGGCACCGGTGAGGTGCTGACGGTTGCGCCGGTGCTGGCCGAGGCGAGCATCGCCGCCAAGCTGGAGTCGTTCGAGGTTGAGGTCGGCACGGTCAACCTCGGTGACGCCGCCATCATCGTCAGCGGTGGGCGCGGCATCGCCAACAACCCCAAGGACGCCCCGGCAGGCACCGACAAGCCGGATGTCTGGAAGGCCAAAGACGGGTTCGAGACCGTGCTCAAGCCGCTGGCCGATGTGCTGGGCGGCGCGGTCGGTGCCAGCCGTGCCGCGGTCGATGCCGGGTACATCGACTACGCGCATCAGGTCGGGCAGACCGGCAAGACGGTCGCCCCAGACCTGTACATCGCCACCGCCATCAGCGGCGCCATCCAGCACCAAGCGGGGATGCGCAACAGCAAGGTCATCGTCGCCATCAACAAGGACGGCGACGCCCCCATCTTCAAGCTGGCGCGCTACGGCATCGTCGGCGACATCTACAAGATTGTCCCCGCCCTGACCGCCGAGCTCAAGAAGCGCTTGGGCAAGTAAGCAAGCCCACCGCCAACCAAACGGGGGATGAGCCACGCGCCCATCCCCCGCCTTACGCCAGCACCTTCGGCAAGCGGGCGCCTTGCACCGCCGCGCTGATGGCGTGCGCCAGCGCCTCGCCCGAGACATCCAGCGGCAAGCGCACGAAGTCGATGAACTCCGGCACATTGAGCGCAAACGGCGCACCGCCGACGCGCACGATCACATCACGGCCACGCGCCGACGGGCCGGTGACGCTCAGCAATTCGTTCAGCGCGTCGTCCAGCCACTCCGCCTCGCCGTCAATCACCACGGCGTGCGGCGCATAAAACACGCTCCACGCCATGGCCTGC
>JALONY010000119.1 GCA_025454715.1 Anaerolineae bacterium | reverse complement strand
GGGCGGGCGGCGATGCCCAGCGCGCCAATCAACCGCCCTGCGCCGTTGGCACCGCGCTGCCCGACCAGCGGGAACAGCCAAAAGCCCGCCCAGACGTGCGGCTTGTTAATCGAGGCGGTCTTGAGGGCGGCCACCTCGCCCAGCAGGTCGGACGGGGCGTTTTCGACGCGGTGGCCGTCGCCGGTGGCGCGCACGATTTCGGGCGTGCCCTCGCCCAGCAGGGCGACGAACGCGCCCGAGGTCTGGAGCAGGTTGCGCGCCTGCGCCAGCACGCCCTCCAACAGGTTGAGCAGGTCACTGCGCGTCAGCAATTGGCGGCTGAGCTGCTGAATCTTGACGTATTGGTCTTCGTCCTCGCGGCTGTAAATCAGCGCACGGTCGAGGAACGGCAGGACGATGACATCGACCATCCACAGCCAAAACAGCACACCGGCCACCGTGGCGAAAATCATGAACTCCTCGCCGTCCAGCGAGAAGATGCGCGTGGCACTGCGGGTGAAGACGATGATGCCGACGATCAGAAAGCCGGTGACGGGGCCGCGCAACATGAAGCGCAGCAACTCCGACTTGACGGCGCGGTCGGGCAAATTGGAGCCGAAGAACGAGAGTGGGTAGGCCAAGAACATCAACATCAGGATGATGAAGACGTTGCTGACGATGAGCAGGCCGACCGCCGCGCTGGTGAATTCGCCGCCGAGGTCGAAGAAGTTGCTGAACGGGAAGACGCCCAAGACCGGCGTCAGCAAGGCGATTTCGAGGTACAGCATCCGGCGGCGGCTACTGCGGGTCAGGCAACGGCGGCGGGCGCGCTCGACATTGACCAGCGCGAAGCCGCAGGCCGCAGCCAGATAGACCAGATAGACGCCCATCAGCGGGGCGGCGCGCAAGGCGGGGCGCCCCGCGCTGGTGACGGGCGAGACCAGCATGTCGGTGAAGGCGGCGGTGAGCATGAACACGATGCCCAGCGCGTACATCAGCCGGAAGACGCGCCGCCGCCGCCCACGCGAGGGCAGGCCGGTGGTCTCCAAGAGGGCGTCGCTGAGGTGGACGAGCGCGGCGGGTGCCAACGCGATGCCCAGCCATTGGGCGCGCAACAACGGGATGACCGCGTTGAAGGTCGGGTTGAGCGACAACAGCACATCGCAGACATACGTGACGGTGACGGAGCCGAGCACGACCGCCGAGGCACGCGCTACGCGGTCGTGCACGTTGCGCGAGAGGGTATACAGCAACAGCGACACCGCGACGATGGCGATGGCGGCGGCCAGCGTCTCGTTCAGGGCGTCGAGAAAGGTCGTAAACACGTCGTTCATGGGGGCAGAAGCCTTGCAGGGTGGCCGGACAGCACACGGGAGGCGTAACCGCCCCCCATCGCTATTCTACACGCCGTGCCCGCGCAATCCGCAGGCCGAAAAGTACGGCGATGTCGTGATTGGCAAAAAATTGGTCGTTATAGCCGCAAAAGCGCATCCCGATTTTTTGGCACAGCGCAATCATCGGGGCGTGCTTGGTCGGGACGGCGCACAACAGGCGCGCCGCGCCTTGCTCTTGCGCCCACTGGCGCACCCCGTTGACCATCTGGAGGGCGGCGCGCTGGCGGCGAGCGTTGGGCGCCACGCACACGTCATCGACCCACGCCAGCCCGCGCCACTCATCATAGTGCGCCACCACGTAGCCGAGGATGGGCAGGCGGGGCGGCGGCGGGGGCAACACCAGCGGGGCATCGGGCGATTCGGGCGCGATGGGCTCGACCGGCACGGGCGGCAGGTCGGGGCGCGCCACCACGAACAAGCGCCCGAGGTCGGGGTCGTCGTGCAGGCGGCGCGGGTCGGGGGCGTGGGTCAGGGTGATGCTGCGCGGCAAGGTCTCGACGCGAAAGCCGACCTGCACCTGTTGGTTGAGGTCGGCGGCGTTGAGGGTCATCTGCCACACGCGGTCGGTCTGGCATTCGTGATCCAGCGCGAGGCACGCCCCGACATCGACCGGCGTGCCCGGGCGAAAGCTCAGCGAGATGGGCATGGGTTAGGCGAGGTACGCATCGCCGAACGTGCCGCGCACGTTCAGCTCGACCAGCGGGCTGTCGGGGTCGGGGCGCACGGCCTCGTATACGTCGGGCGCGACCTGTTGCCAGCGGGTCTCGGCGAAGCGCACCTTGAACAGGCGGCCTTGCCGGACGTGCACGCGGGCGGCCTGCCCCGCCGGTGCCACGATGTGGATGTCGCCCGCCGCGGAGCGCAAGTCCAGCGGGGCGAGCGCCTCGCTGGGGCACACCACGCGCACATCGCCGAGTCCGGTGGCAATCAGGCCACCGCGCACGATCAGGCCAGACAAGTCGGCGTTGACCTGCCCCAGCGAGGTGCTGACCAAGACCTGCCACGGCAGGTCATCGGCGAGGCGGATTTGCCAATCGGCGAACGATGTCCACGGGGTAGCGGCGCGGTCGAAGCGCAGATAGGCGTCCACGCCCTCGACCTCTAGGGCAGGCCGCGAGGCGTGCGCGAACTGGCCTTCAATCAGGCGGCCTTCACGCTCGGCGCGCCCCAGCACCACATCGACCTCACCGGCGCTGATTTCCAGCACGGCGGCCTCGACGCTGCCGCGGGTGATGCCGAACGTGCGGGCGGCGCGGGTGCCGAGGTCACCGCGGATGAGCACCCACGCGCCCAGCACCGCCAAGCCCAGCGGCAACAGCGCGCTGGCCTGAAACCCGCCCAACAACAGGAAGTTTTCGAGCAACAACAAGACGCCCAGCGCCACCACCCCGAGGGGCAGCAACGCTGGGACGCGGAGGTCTTTGGCCTGCACGGCGGCTTAGTCCCCGTACAGGTAATCGCGCAGGATAATGTGCGCCGACGACTGGCGCAGGCGGTTGAGGGCTTGCGCCTCGAGCTGGCGGACGCGCTCACGGGTTACGCCGATGGTCTGGCCGACCTCTTCCAACGTGTAGACGCGCCCATCCTCGAGGCCATAACGCAAGCGCAAGATTTGCGCCTCGCGCTGGGGCAGCTTGTTGAGCGCGCCCTGAAGCTGCTCATGCAGCAGGTGGGTGGCCACCTCGTCGGCGGGCGCGGGGGTGCTGGTGTCCTCCACGAAGTCGCCGAAGGTGCTGTCGCCGTCCTCGTCGATCGGGGTCTCGAGGCTGACCGGGCGGCGGCTGATTTCCAGCAGGTGCTCCACCTTGTCGGGGGTGGTCTCCATCCCCACGGCCAATTCCTCGATGCTCGGGTCGCGGCCAAGCTCTTGCAACAACGTGAGCTGCACGCGGCGCATCCGGTTGAGCTGGTCGCCCATGTGCACCGGCACGCGGATGGTGCGGCCTTGGTCGGCCACGGCGCGGCTGACCGCTTGGCGGATCCACCACGTGGCATAGGTGCTGAACTTGTGGCCGCGGCGGTATTCGAACTTGTTCGTGGCGCGGATGAGGCCGATATTGCCCTCTTGGATCAGGTCGAGGAAGTGCACCCCGCGCCCGATGTATTTCTTGGCCACGCTGATGACCAAGCGGGCGTTGGCGCGCACGAGGTGCTCTTGCGCCATCTCCGCGTCGATGACGAGGTCTTGCAGCAGGTAGCGGTCATCGGGCGACAAGCGCTCGCCGACTTCCTTCAGCTTCTTGGTCGCCAACGCGCCCCGCTCCATGCGCTTGGCCAAATCAACCTCTTGCGCGGCGGTCAACAAGGGCACCCGCCCCGCTTCCTTGAGGTATAGCCCCACCACGTCGTCGGTGTCGAGCGCTTGCTGGTAGCCCGCATCGTCAATCAGGTCGGTCTCTTGCCACGTATACGGGTCTTCCCCGTCAGCGGCCAGTTCTAGGGCGATTTCCTCGAAGTTGGGCTCCAGTTCGACCATCAGGTCTTCTCCCTCCACCAATTCACCGGGCATTTCGTCCGGGGTGAGGGGCTTGGAGACCAACTCGACGCCGGCTTCCATGAGGCCATCCAAGACCTCATCGAGCAAAACGACATCGTTTTCGGCATTGGGCAGTAGCGCCAAAACGTCGTCATAGGTCAGCGAGCCTTGGCGCTGCGCTTTTTCCACGAGCTGTTTGTGGAGTTCTTTCGAGTTGGGGGTCTGAGTCATGACGGCCATAGCGTTACGTGCATAAAGCCTTGTCAACCCGTGGGGCTGGGCAAGGCAGCAACCCTCTCTGATGGACTTGGGGGAGACGTGGACGGTGGGCACCCTCCCCAGAACTGAGGCAAATAATCCCCGCCCGTGTGGTGCTGGGCGAGGATTTAACCGTCTCTTTACAGATATAAAGTATCGCGGGCGGCGCAACTTGTCAAGCAGGCCAGATGACAATCTGCTCAAGATTCGATTCTTCCTGCCGTGCGCGTGGGTCAATCGTCAGACAAAATGCCACTCATCCGACGCTCATGCGGGGGTGCTTGACTTAAAGCGCACTCGAAGTTGTAGGATGAGCAGCATGATGAACGACACCCCTCCCCCCACCTATTCGATCCAGCAGGTCAGCGCCCAGACGGGCGTGCCAGCCTCGACCTTACGCTATTACGAGGACATCGGCCTGCTCGACGCCGTGCGGCGCGCCGCCAACGGCCACCGCCGCTATGGCGAGGCCGACCTGCGGCGCATCACGCTGATTAAGCGCTTGCGGCTGACGGGCATGTCGATCGAGGCGATGTGCGCGTTCATCGCGCTGTATCGGGGTGGGGCGAGCACGGCGCGCCAACGCCGCGCCATCTTGCTGGCGCACCGCCAGCAGGTGCAGGCGCGGGTGGATGAGCTGTGCGAGATGTTGGCGTTCATCGATATGAAAATCGGGATGTACGAGGCTGAGGAGCGCACGCACGATGAGTATGAAGTATCGGCTGTTGGGTAAGACGGGGTTGTTGGTCTCTGAGCTGTGCCTCGGGACGATGACCTTCGGCGGTGAGGGGTTCTGGCAGGTCATCGGCCAGCAAGGGCAAGACGCGGCCAACGACTTGGTCGCGCAGGCGCTGGACGCGGGCATCAACTTCATCGACACCGCCAACGTGTACTCGTTCGGTGTGTCGGAGACGATGTTGGGCAAGGCGTTGGCAGGCCGCCCCCGCGATAAGGTGGTGATTGCCACCAAGGTGCGCGGGCGGATGAACGACGACCTCAACGCGGTCGGCCTGAGCCGCTTCCACATCATGAACTCGGTCGAGGACAGCCTGCGCCGCCTGAACACCGACCACATCGACCTGTACCAGATTCACGGGTACGACGCGGTCACGCCGTTGGACGAGACCTTGCGCGCCCTCGATGACCTCGTGCGGCAGGGCAAGGTACGTTACCTCGGGGCGAGCAACCTCGCGGCGTGGCAGTTGATGAAGGCGCTGGGCATCAGCGACAAGCACGGGCTGGCGCGCTTCGAGTCGCTACAAGCCTATTACACCATCGCTGGGCGTGACCTCGAGCGCGAAATCGTGCCGCTGGTGCAAGACCAGCAGGTCGGGGTGATGGTGTGGTCGCCCTTGGCGGGTGGGTTGTTGTCGGGCAAGTTCAGCCGCGATGCCGAGGGCCCAGAGGGCAGCCGCCGCGCCTCGTTCGACTTCCCGCCGGTCGATAAGGAGCGCGCTTTCGACGTGGTGGACGTGATGCGCGAGGTGGCCACCGAGGTCGGGGCGACCGTGGCGCAGGTGGCGCTGGCGTGGTTGTTGCATCAGCCTGCCGTGACCACGGTCATCATCGGGGCGAAAACGCCCGAACAATTGGCCGACAACCTGAAATCGGTCACGATTACGCTGGACGAGGGGCAGTTGGCGCACCTCGACGCGGTGAGCGCGCTACCGAGTGAATATCCGCAATGGATGTTGGCGCGGCAAGGGGCGGGGCGCCTGCCCAGCGCGTAAGGCGCATCCC
>JALONY010000118.1 GCA_025454715.1 Anaerolineae bacterium | reverse complement strand
GGCTTGCAGATGGACGCGGTGCAGGCCAGCGACGCCCCTAGCGCGCCACCTGCCGCGGGGCGGTTTGGGCAGTGGGTGCGCGGGTTCATCCGCCGCTTGTTGCCGGACGATGAGTCGTAGCTTCCTTAGCCCCTCAGCCTCCTCAACCCAAACGCCGTGTAGGGGCGCAGCGTGCTGCAGGGTTCTAAAATTGTTGAATGTTGAAATTGGGGTGTTGACACCACATCCCAATCGGTGTATTCTGTTTTCAAGCATTCAAGCAAAGTCAAATGGTTAAAACAAGCCATATGCTTTAACAAGATGATAACGTTTGAATCGCTGGGGCATCTACCGGTAGCCCATTGTCCCATCTCATCATTCACCTTGCCAACCGCACCAACAGTACCCACGGAGACTCCCCATCATGTTTGATTACACCCTCGACATTCAGGCCAAAATCAAGGAACAAGAAGCGCGCAAGGCCAACGAGCGCCGTGTCTTGATCCGCGAAATCGAGGACGCCAACCGCGCCAAGCTGGACGCCAACAAGAAGAAGGCCGACGCCCTCCAGCCCATCGAGCGCAAGCACGACACGCACAACTAACCCCCGCATTCCACCCTCCTGAAGCCACGACACCCGCGACAGCCACGCGGGTGTCGTGGTATCTGGTGCCTGCTAGAGGTTTAAAATAAACTTGAATGCTTGATAGATGTGTTATACTGGGCGTTAGTATGTTGTTGGGTCGTCCAGAAAGTTTGTGCTCATGCTCGATGAAACTCAGGCCAAGCCTTTTATCCCCGCGCCGGAATTGGTCATCTCCGACTTGGAGACGCTGAAAGTTCTCGCCGACCCATTGCGCCTGAGCATCCTCGAATACCTGATGCGCCCCAGCACGGTCAAGCGCATCGCCGAAAAAATCCACAAACCGGCCACCAAGCTGTATTACCACTTCAACCTGCTGGAGAAGCACGGGCTCATCGTGCTGGTCGATACGCGCATCGTGTCGGGCATCATCGAGAAGCACTATCAGGCGGCGGCCAAGGTCTACCGCGTGGCGCGGGATTTGTTGGCGCCCGGCACCAGCGACTTCGACGAGGGCTTGGAGTTGACCCTGAACGGCATGTTTCAGGCCACCAAGCAAGAAATCCTCGACAACATCCACGACCAGACCATCGACATGGGCGAAAACTCGCCGTGGCACCGCCGCATGACCATCAGCCAAGCCCGCCTCGCCCTGACGACCGAGCAATTCGAGCGGTTCCGCGCCGAGCTGCAAGCGTTAATCGACAAGGCGCAGAGCTGGACGGACGGCAACGACCTTGCCGGTGGCCAGACGGCGGTGATGAAGATGCTGTACGTGACGTACCCCATCCAGCGCGCCATCGAGGACGAGACGCCCGAAATCCCCTTGGCGGCCTCCGAGAAGCGGCGCAAATAAGCCGTGATTTTCCCGCCGGATCAGGCCGGTTATCGCCGGATGAACCGCCTGCGCCGCCCGTTACAGGTGTTGGGGGCGGTCTTAAAGGCGTTGGTGCTGGTCGGGTGCAACCTGACTCAGGGCTTGCCCGCGTTGGCGCCTAGCCCGCCCCCTGCGACCGATACGCCGCCCGCCACCATCCTCCCGACCGAGGCCGTAGACCCTGATGGCTGGGTGACGGTGGCCGATGGGGTGGAGCGGCGCGTGCTGACTCCCGATGGTTTGACCGGTTTTTCGCAGGTCATTTTGCACCGGCTCGACCCACAGCGCGTGGCGTTGCGGGCGCATGTGGCTGCCGCGCCGTTGCGCTTGGAAGGGTGGCGCGAGGCGTTGCCTGAAGCGCTGGGGTTCGTCAACGCCAACTTTTTTGACCGTGCCTTACAGCCGTTGGGGTTGGTAGTCTCGGATGGGGCGGCGTTGGGGCAGACGTTCGTCAACCGTGGCGGCATGGTGCAAGTGGTGGGGGGTGTGCCGTCGGTGCGCTCGTTGATTGAGCAACCGTACTTGGGTGAGCCGCTCGAGCAAGCGGTGCAAGCCTTCCCGATGTTGGTGGTGGGGCGTCAGCCGGTCTATCAAGAGCCGCGGCTCGACCGCACCAGCCGCCGCACGGCGGTCGCTCAAGACTCGCAGGGGCGCATCATATTGTTGACCACCCCGTTGATTGGGATGACCTTGAACGAGTTGGCCGGTTTTTTGGCGACCGACCCGACGCTGGACATCGTGTATGCGCTCAACCTCGACGGGGGTGGCTCGACGATGCTGTACGCGCCGTTGGGGGCGGAATTGCCGTCATTCGATGCAGTGCCGGTGGTCTTGGCGTTTTATCGGCGCTGAGACGGCCTCTTGTGCGACCCGAAACCCGCGTATAATGAGGCAACGTATCGAGCGGCAGACCGCCGCTTGCAAGTTGCCCATAGCCAGAGAAGGGGTTGCCTTTGCCAGACGAGGTGAGGTCGGGGTTGATCGTCCGCGAGATGAGCGGCTTTTTTTGGGTCGAGGCCGAGGACGGGCAGGTCTATCGGTGCCGTTTGCGCGGGCGGTTGCTCGAGGACGCGCAAATTTCGGACGTGGCGGCCATCGGTGACCGCGTGACGTTTACGTTAATCGAGAATGACCAGACCGGTGACGGGGTGGTCGAGTCGGTGGAGGAGCGCACCAGCGTATTCGCCCGTGGCGCACGCACCGAGGGCGCACGCGGGTCGGGCGAGGCGGTGCGCGAGCACGTCATGGTCGCCAACCCCGAGGCGGTCTTCATCGTGACGGCGGCGGCACAGCCCGCGCCGGATTGGGCCATCATCGACCGTTTGTTGGTGATTGCCGAGCAAGCCAACATCCCCGATGTCACGTTGGTGGTCAACAAGGTCGATGTCAGCGGCCTCGACGAGGCGCGGGCGACCTTTGGGCATTATGCGGCGATGGGCTACGATGTGGCCTACGTTAGCGCCCTACAAGACCTCGGCATCGAGGCGCTGCGCGACCGGATGCGTGACCGGCTCTCGGCCTTCGCCGGTGCGTCGGGGGTGGGCAAGAGCAGCCTGCTGAACGCGATTCAGCCCGGCCTCGGGCGGGCGACCAAGCAGGTCAGCAACTGGAATGAAGAGGGGATGCACACCACCCGCGACAGCGCGCTGATTAAGCTGAATTTCGGGGGGTATTTGGCCGATACGCCCGGGATGCGGACGGTGCAGTTGTTCGACATCGACCCTGAGGAACTGGACGGCTATTTCCGCGATTTGCGCCCGTTGGTCGGGCGGTGCAAGTTCAATGATTGCACGCACAACGCCGAGCCCGGGTGCGCGGTGCGCGCCGCGGTCAAGGCCGGCACGGTCAGCAAGGCGCGCTGGCGCAGCTACCGCGCCATCTGGGATGAATTGTATGCCGCACTCGAGGTGTATTGAGCGATGAGCGACGACCACGGGGCACCCCGCCCACACGTGCCGGTTTTGTTGCGCGAGGTGCTGGCCGCGCTGATGCCGGACGGCCACGCGCCCGAACGGGTCATCGACGGGACGGCGGGGGCGGGCGGCCACTCGCGGGCATTGCTGGACGCGGGGGTGGGCGGCTTGCTGGCGTTCGATGTTGACCCGACGGCCATCCGTTTGGCTGGGGAGCGCTTGCGCCCCGACCTCGACAGCGGGCGGGCGCATCTCGTCCATGACAGCTACGTCCACATGGCCGACCATCTCGACGCGCTGGGCTGGGGTGACGGGGTGGACGCGGTGTTGTTGGATGTCGGGGCGTCGTCGATGCACTTCGACCAGCCGGAGCGCGGGTTTTCGTTCCTACGTGAGGGGCCGCTCGATATGCGGTTTGACCCGACCAGCGGCAGGCCGCCCGCCTCGGACATCGTGAACCACTGGAGCCATGCCGAATTGGCCGACCTGTTGCGCGAGTATGGCGAGGAGCCGGAGGCGGGGCGTTATGCCCGCGCCATCCTCGAGGCGCGCCCGCTGGACACCACGACCGCGTTGGCCGCGGTCATCAAGGCGGCCAGCCGCCCACCGCGGGGACGCCCCATCACCATCCATCCGGCCACGCGCACCTTTCAGGCGTTGCGAATCGCGGTCAACGATGAGCTGGGCACGATTGAGCGGGCATTGCCGGTGGCGCTCGAGTGTTTGCGGGCGGGGGGGCGCTTGGCGGTCATCAGCTTCCACAGCCTCGAAGACCGCATCGTCAAGCACACCTTTAAGGATTGGGCGGAGGACATCAAATCGCCGCCCGGGATGGTGCTGCCCGAAAAAGATGCCCGCGTGCGGCTGGTGACCAAAAAACCGGTTGAAGCCAGCCCAGACGAGGTTACAATCAACCCACGGGCGCGCAGTGCCAAATTGCGCGTGGTCGAGAAGCTCTAAAGGAGTTGGGCAGATGGCGCTACGCAGTGTGCAGCAGGCCATCCGGCGGACGGGATGGCGCCCCGAAAGGCAAGCCGTGACGTTGGGCTTGCTGGGGGTGTTTTTGGCATTGGTGATGGGCGGCCTGTATTTGTCGCAGGTGGCGACCGAGGCCTCACGCGGGCGCGAGATGCGCGACCTGATTGCCCAGCGCGACGAGCTAGAGCGCTTCAATGAGGCGTTGCGCGTCGAGATTGCCGAATTGCAGAGCTTGGGGCGTTTGCAAGCCCGTGCCCGTGAATTGGGCTTCGTGCCCGCCGACCAAGACGATCAGATTTTCGTGGTGGTCGAGGGCTACAGCGCCAACCGCACCCGCACAGTCGCCCCGTTACAATCGACCGAGGACGACTTGCCGCAATACAGCGAGAGCTTCAGCGGGTGGCTCCAGCAGCAACTGGACACCCTGCGCCAACAGTTCGAGGCGTTTTCGGGCAGCTAGACCGATAAGGGATGAGGACGAACGATGGACGCCACGATTTCGATGCAGCAAGAGACCCTGCGCCGCCGCTTGCCGGTGGTGATTGTGGTCTTGGTGCTGATTACCGTCATCCTGATTGGGCGGATGGTGGTGTTTCAGACCCCGCCCGACCCGCGGGTCTCGGCCTATGTCCAAGCGGTGCGCGAGGCCAACTATAGCGCGACGCGCCGCCAGACCTCCGACCGTGGCATCTTGTACGACCGTACCGGCCAACGCCTCGCGGTCAACACGGTGCGCTACCGCGTCGGCCTGAGCGCCAACCTCGTCAGCAACCCCGACAAAATGATCCAAGACCTCTCGACCCTCCTCAACCTCGACCCCTTGCGCTTGAACGAGATTATCCGCAGCCGCACGCCCTATGCGCTATTGGCCACCGATGTCTCGCCCGAGGTGTGGAGCCAGCTCAACGCGCTGAACAGCGTCGCCATCGTGACCGAGCCCATCCCCAAGCGTTATTACCCACAGGGGGCGCTGGGCGGGCAATTGTTGGGGTTCGTGGCCGGTGCAGGCGATGGCTTTCGGGGTTATAACGGCATCGAGGGGCGTTATGAGCCGTTGTTGGCGGGGCGCACCGCCACCCAAGTCACCAGCACCATCCCGTTCGATTTGCCGGTCGAGCTGGGCGAGCTGGAGAGCGGTGCCGACCTCGTGTTGACCATCGACCGCGACATGCAGTTTTTGGTCGAGGAGGTGCTGGCGTCGGCGGTGGCCGAGACGGGCGCGGGCGGCGGCACCATCATCGTGATGAACCCGAATACCGGCGACATCATCGCGATGGCCAGCTACCCGCCACTCGACCCGAACAACATCCCGTTGGACGACGCCCAAGCCCTACGCAACCCCGCCATCTCGGATATTTATGAGCCCGGGTCGGTGATGAAGGTCATCACGATGGCGGCGGCGCTGGAGCGCGGGGTGATTGGCGCGGACTGGATGTACAACGATGAGGGGCAATATCGCGTCGGTGACCGCACCATCATGAACTGGGACAGGCGCCCGCATGGGCTGGTCGATGCCACGACCGTCTTGGTCGATTCGCTCAACATCGGGGCGGCCAAAATCGCGGTCGAGCACCTCGGCCCCGACGCATTTTACGCCATGACGGGCAGCGCACGCGGGTTGACCTCGATGGCGAGCAGTCGGGCATTTTACGCATCCCGGGCG
The DNA here is from genome assembly GCA_025454715.1 of Anaerolineae bacterium. GTDB lineage: Bacteria > Chloroflexota > Anaerolineae > Aggregatilineales > Phototrophicaceae > Flexicrinis. The sequence continues at coordinate 4,391 of JALONY010000118.1, read as the reverse complement.
ATGCGCTGTGGTCGGAGAGCGACCTCGGCGCCAACAGCTACGGGCAAGGCGTCTCGGTCACGCCGCTCCAGATGTTGAACGCCTTCAACGTGATTGCCAACGGGGGGCTGTTGGTGCAGCCGCGGGTGGTGTCGCAGGTCATCCGTGGGCAGGACGTGACCACCATCGAGCCGGTGGTGGTGCGGCGGGTCATCTCCGAGCAGACGGCGGCCACCGTGACACAGATGATGCTGTCGGCGGTCAACATCGGCCTCGACGAGCAGGCGCGCCTCACCGGTTATAGCGTGGCTGGCAAGACCGGCACCGCAGAAATCCCCACCATTGAGGGGTATTTGAGCAACGCCACCAACGTGACGTTCATCGGTTATCTCCCTGCGGACGCCCCGACCGTGAGCGTGTTGGTCAAGCTCGACCAGCCCAAGACCGGCACGTTCGCCAGCCAGACCGCCGCGCCGGTCTTCCGTCAATTGGCCGAGCGTTTGGTGACGTTCCTCGAAATCCCGACCGACGACATCCGCGCCCAACTGCGCGACGCGGGCGGGGCGGTGGGGGCGGCGCGCCCCTGAGCGCGGCATCGGTCGCACCTTGTTTCGCCTGAGCGAACGGGATAGACTCGCAGGTATGGGTTTGCAGGCGCGAGGAGGCCGTTCATCATGCGAGTTCCGGGGACGAAATATGATGCACAAGAGGGCGGCGACTGGCGCCCGTCGAACGAGCTGAAGATTTTCTTCGGGTCGTCGGCGCAGCACCTCCAGCCGTTGATTTGCTCCCACTTGGGGGTACAGCCGGGCAAGTACGAGCGCAAGATGTTCTCGAACGAAAACTTGTTCATCCGCCTCAACGAGAGCGTGCGCGGCAAGGACGTGTACCTCGTGCAGACGATGGGGTCGCCGGTGCACGAAAACTTCTTCGAGATGCTCATCATGGTCGATGCGCTCAAGCGCGATAGCGCGGCGCGGGTGAACGTGGTCATCCCGTATTTGTGCTATGGCCGCTCCGACAAGAAAGACCAGCCGCGGGTGCCGATTACGGCGCGCCTCGTGGCCAACATGATCGAGGCGGCAGGGGTAGACCGCTGGGTGACGGTTGACCTGCACGCAGGGCAGGTGCAAGGCTTCTTCAACATCCCGGGCGACGCCATCCGAGCCTTTTATTTGTTGAGCGATTACGTGCGCGAGAAGGCCATCCCCGATTTGACGGTGGTCTCGGCTGACCTCGGTTATGCCAAGCAAGCGCGCAACTGGGGCGAGGCGTTGGGCGTGCCGGTGGCCTTGGTCGAGAAGCGGCGCATCGACAATGCCGAACGCCCCGAGGTGATGTCGATCATCGGGAGCGTGACCGGTCGCAACGTCTTGCTGGTCGATGACGAGGTGAACACGGGCAGCAGCATCGTCAACGCGGTCAACATTTGCCGCGAGAACGGTTGCCGTGACGTGTACCTCGCCTTTACGCACGGCTTCATGACGCCCAAGACCTTCGAGCGTTTGGGCGGCTTGGGCTTGCGCGAGATTATCCTGACCGACACCATCGCTCAGGGGATGACCTTGCCCAACATGACCGTTTTGTCGGTCGGGCCGTTGCTGGCCGAGATTATCGCCCGCGCCCACTATGGGCGCAGCATCGGCGAATTGTTCAACGAATAACCCGCCCTCTAGCCACGGTGGGGCACCGCCACGCCACGGCGGCCATGCCCCACCGTGCCGCATCCCAACAAATCCTTATCAAAACCGAACAAAACCGTATCAAAACGGGATGCGGCGATTGGGGCGCGCTGTGGTATTGTCGAGAGTAGGCGCTTTGTTATCCCTGTCGTCCGATGTTGGCGAGGGTCGTTTATATGCGAATGTTTCTCAAGCGCGTCGTCGAGGTCTTGGACGGCGCACCCCCCAAACCAGAGCAAAATGCGCGTGGGCAGAGCCTCGTCGAGATGACGCTCATCCTGCCAATTTTGCTCATCATCATCATGGGTGTGGTCGAGGTGGGCTGGTACGCCCAGAACATCTTGACTCTCACCGAAGCCGTGCGCGTGGGTGCGCGACGTGCGCCGTTCCTCAACGGTGATTTCAGCCCGCTGTCGTGGGACGAGGCGGCCACCTACCCCCCGGCGGCCACCACGCCCAATACCGACCCACGGGTGCTGGTGCGCGGCGGCCCTGAAGAGCTGGCAGATTGTCGCCAGATTCGCGATACCGACTTCGGGTTTTTCAACACCATCGCCTGCGCGACGTTGGACGCCATGGAGCCGCTGACGCTCGATCAGGAAAACAACAAAGACGACTTGGTCATCTCGGCCTTTTCGCTCCAGCGCGTGCGGATTGGCGGCAACAGCAACGATGACATCAACCCTGCCGACTTCGGCAGCTCCACGACCTACACCAATGGCTCGCAGTTGATCGTGGTGGCGCGCTACCCGCACAGCGCTAACGAGTGCAGTGGGTGGAACGAGCGCGACCCGTTCGACTGGCTGACCAACGGCAGCGTGGATTACACCACCACCCCGCGCAACTCGTATGAGGTGGCGGTGTGGGACGAGGCGCTGGGGCGCTATGTCGGGTTTGCCGATGCCAACACGGCAGAGGAGCACGTCGGGTTCTCGTGGACGGGGCAATGGAATTACGTGGACGCCAGCGGCACGCGCACCAGTTGCTTCGGCTCACAATGGAAGATCGAGGACATCGAGGAGCGCGCCAACCTGCCGGGCTTCTTGGGCAGTGAAGACGAGCGCCAGTACTTGCCGTCGGTCGGGCTGGTGTTGGTCGAGATTTTCTTCGAGCACCGCTTGTTGTTCGAAAACTTCCCCGCGATGTCGGCGCAATGGTCGCCCTTGTACCAAATGATGGGCGGCGACGACCCGATGACGGTGGCCGACGTGATTCGGGCTTGGGCGCTGTTCCCTGCGCCCGCTGCCGAGCCTCGCTTGGTCTTTAGGCCGTAAGTTAGGCAAGAGGAGGGCTTAGTTCCCATGCGAATGCTTTACGGACTCTTCCCACGACACATGCGGCGCAGCCAATCAGGGCAGGCGCTGATCATCATGACGTTGGGTTTCGTCGGATTACTCGGCTTCTTGGGGCTGGTGACCGATGTTTCGCTGTTGCTGGTGCGCCAAAACCAGCTCATCCGCGCCGTCGATAGCGCGGCCATCAACGCGGCCAACCAGATGCGCTCTGACCGGAGCTTCGGTCAGGTCGGTCTGGCGGCGCGCATGATGATCGAGATGCACGGCTTCGAGAGCGAGGAAATCCTCGTGCAGACGTGCGAATCGTTGGGCGGCGCGGGCAACACGACCGATGCGCTGTGCAACGAGGCCAACCGCTATCGCAAGCTGGTGCGCGTGGGCGCACGGGTCGATTCGCCGACCGTGTTCTTGCGCGTCTTGGGCATCCCCGACATCGAGATTTCGGCGGTCTCGACCTCTGAGACCGCGGTGCTGGACGTGGTGATGGTCATGGACGTGTCGGAGTCGATGTTGCTGGACACCACCTATGCCGACTGGGCGAGCATCGGGTATGGGCGGGTGTACGTGCCGCCGGTCTTGGAAGACCAAGACGGCAACGAGAGCGCCAACATCGGTATCTTCGAGAAAGAGACGTTGCGCGCCTCGTTCGAGACCCGCGTCTCTAACGGTATGTTCCCCAACGCGCACAACGACACGGCGGGCTTGTTGGACGACCGCTTGCAGTTCTGGGGCGCGGACGTGCTGGGCGGCGTGTACAACTACAACATGGTCTACCCCGACCAAGTGAACGACCGCTTGTATTACCCCGACGACGGCGGGACGTCCTCGACGCCCGAGACCGACCAGTCGAATCTGCAATACCGCGTGCGCTCGTTCAATTACCCGGGCACCACCAACCAAGCCGCCCCGCGTGAGGCGTGCCGCGTGCGCTTCTGGCCGTATTCGGTGCGTCGCTTGGTCGAGCCGCACATCCGCAGCATCTCGGGCTATAGCGCGCTGTGGGAAGGCCGTAGCCTCGCCAATACCGAGGCCAAGTGGGGCGGGTTCATCCCGACCTATGACTTCTATGGTTGCTGCAACGACCCCACGGCGGGCGGTCGTTTCAACTATCAAGACGGCGGGCCGCTGAGCGGCTCGTGGGTCAACAGCGCCAACAATGCGGGCGATAACGACTTCTCGGACTTGATTTGTCAGCCGTTCAAGGCTGCCCGCGACGCGACCCGCGCCTTCTTGCAAACGCTGGACTTCGAGCGTGGCGACCGCGTGGCGCTGGTCACGTTCGACCGCGGCGCGTTCTTGGTTGACCCCGACGGGTCGCAGGGCACCACCGACCTCGCGGCGTTGGGCAGTTGCCCGCGTGACCCCGACCCCGTGAGCGGGCGCTCGAACATGAACCACATGATGGCCTCGTTCTGCCGCGCCTCGGCCACCTTGA
>JALONY010000117.1 GCA_025454715.1 Anaerolineae bacterium | reverse complement strand
CCCCGACCTCGCCAGCCCGACCCCCACCCAAGTCGTCCCGTTGATGGGCGGCAAAGACCTGTTGCAGCTCCAGCGCGTGGTGGGCAACCGCGCCGCCCAAGCCATCCTCCAGCGTGCGGGTGGCAAGCTCGACCCGCACACCGCCGTCCCGACCGTCGACTCGATGTCCGAGGCGCGCATGGAGCAGGTCTTGGGCTTCGAGGCGCTCCAAAACAAAGAGATGGAGAGCCGCGTCAAGCAACAACTGATTGCCGCGCCCGACCAATATAAATTGGGGATGCTGGCGCTCATCAACGACGACGCCTTTTGGCAACCGTTGGTCGATGCAGCGCTGGCCGCCAAGCTGAAAGAGCTGGGCGACGTGCCGCAGTTTCAGGTGTTCGTCACCGACGCCGCCACCTTGCGCGGCACCATTCGCGGCGCCATCAACGGCATCACCGCCTATGACCCCGACGGCTTGAAGACCAGCTTGCGCGCCGGTGTGGCCAAAGGCGCGACCTTCGGCGCGATGAGCATGTTGGTCATCTCGTTCGTCACGTCGTCCAACAACAAAATCCTCGCCGACAAGGTGGCCGCCCGCTACGGCGCGCCCGATCGGCGCAGCGAGGCCGACTATGTGGAAGAGGGCGAGGCGGTCAACAAGGCGAACGTGGCCGAGGGCTTCATGGAGTTCCGCAAGACCAACAGCGTCGATCAGGTCGATTTGACCAAGGCCGAAAAAGCCGAGTTGTCCACCGCGCTGCTCGAAATGCCGATTGTGCAGTGGATGATGAACAAGAAGCGCAAGGACACCGACACCCAAATGACCACCAGCGGCGGCGAGACGGTCGATTTGGTGGTGGCCGACTGGAAAGGCGGCGACACGCTGGCCGATAACGCCTTTTTCGCCGATTACGACACCAACACCAAGAAGCCGGTGTATACCAGCGAAAAAATCCCCAAGTCGTCCAAATCGTATGACTTGGTGGTGACCGCCGACAACATGCTGCGGCGCATGGTCTCGCCCGATTTGCTCAAGCTGTACCTGCCGCCCAAGGTCTATATCGTCCGCAGTAGCAAGTTCCGCGCCTACCAGAGCGAGAACGTCGTGCACATCAGCACCAGCGACGGCCAAGAAATCCTCGTGCACGAGATGAGCCACTACATCGAGGATTACGCGCCCAGCGAGATGTGGCACGACATCCACACCCTGATGCGCGCCCGCCACCAAGCCCGCGCCGATGAACGCCTGAAAAAGAAGCCCAACGACGCCGAGGCCAATTTGCTGGGGCACGGCGAGATGGGCATGAAGAACGAGGGGCGCTATCGCGGGGAATATGCCGCCACCGGCATGTATACCAGCAGTGCCTATGGCGGCGGCGGCAGCACCGAGTTCACCTCGATGACCACCCAGTTTTTGGCCAAGCCCGACACCGCCAAAGAACTCATCCAAAAAGACCCGGTGCAGGCCGCGCTGGTGCTCAAGCACCTGCGCCCCGACGAGTTCGCGCCCATCGCGGCCAAGTTCTCCAAAGTCTTGCCCCACCTCACCCGCAAACGCCGCTAAGCCCACCGTGAGGAACCCCCGATGACCGTCACCCCGTTCGACCTCGAGACCCTCGCCCTGTGGCGTGAGCCGCTGGAAGCCGCGTCCGAAGCCTTCCCCGTGCCGGAATTGTCAGGCTGGTCGCTGAGCGGGTTCGACCCCGCCGCGCTGGTGCTGGCGACCGAGGGCGTGCAGCTCGCCCCCGCCGTCAAACTGATTACCTACGTGCTGCGGACGGGCGGCGGCGGGGTGGGCGTGACGTGGGGGTTGCCTGCCGCCGCGCCGGTGCCCCCCGCCGAGGATTGCCCCATCGGCGCCCCGCCGCCGTGGTCTTGGCCGTCGGTTGACCGCGTGCCGCGCCCGCCCAGCCTGCTGGCGCACCCTCACGAGGTCGTCCACCTGACCGACCACACCCCCGAAAACGCCGTGCGTGCCAGCTTGTTGGTGCGCGCATGGGGTGAACTGGGCGCGTATCGCCACGGGCGGGCGTGGTCGGATCATGCCATCCTCGCCGCGTTGCCGACCGATGACGACAGCCCCGCGCCTGAGGCGTGGCGCTGGGCGACCCAACCACCCGCCGAGCTACACCCTCACGTCGAGGCCACGCCCGACGGCGCGCTACACGTTCGTTTTTATAGCGTCAGCGGCTATGGCGGCTGGCAGATTTATGAGCATCACGACCACTGGCACCCGCACTACACCCGCATCGGCATCGGGCGCGTCGCACAAGCGCCCGGCGGCTGGAACGGTTGACCTCCCCCCACACCCATAAGGAACCCCACACCCGATGAAAACCCTACGTGAACTCTCTCATGCCGACGCCCAAGCCATCCTCGACGCCATCCGCGCCGAGTGTGAGCGCAAAGGGCAAGGCGCGGCGGTGGCCGTGGTCGATGGCCACGGCGAACTGCTGGCCTTCTTGCGGATGGACGGTTGCGGCCTGCCGCCCATCGCCATCGCCCAAAACAAAGCCTATACCGCCGCCCGCGAGGGCATCCCGAGCAAGCTGCTGGGCGAGCGCTCCCGCGCCGAGGGCTTCCCGATGACCAATTTCGGCGAGCTGCGCTATGTGACGTGGGGCGGCGGCCTGCCCATCCGCGTCGAGGGCGCGTTGGTCGGGGCGGTCGGGGTGAGCGGCCTGCCGGAAGACGAGGACATCCGCCTCGCCCATATTGGGGTGGCGGCGGTCGGCGGGGTGGTGTGAGGGGAAAGAGCGCGCACCCCTCTCCAAGCGGGTTGAAGAGGGGCTGGGGGTGGCTGGCGGCCTAGCCGAGGATAATCTTCCCGTCGGCCATGGCGGTAATCACCGCGAGGCTCTCGATTTGGAAGTCGAAGCCTTGTTGGCGCATGAACTCGCGCCCGTTCTCGAACGTCTTCTCAATCACGCAGCCCGCACCGACCGGCGTGGCCTTGGCGCTGATGACCATGCGCGCCAGCGCGGCCAACGTCTTGCCGGAGGCCAAGAAGTCGTCGATGATCAGGACGTTCTCGCCCTCGTGCAAGAACTCGGCGGCCACCAGCAGGTTGACGTTGACGCCTTTGGTGTGGCTGGGCGCGGTCTCGAGGAAGACCGGCCCCGACATGGTGATGGGCTTGATTTTGCGCGCATAGACCACCGGCACGCGCAACACATAACCGGTGGCGATGGCCGGCCCGATGCCGGAGATTTCGGCGGTCAGGATGCGGTCGATTTGGCGACCGGCGAAGCGGGCGGCCATTTCCTCGCCCATCTGCATCATCAGCACCGGGTCGATTTGGTGGTTGAGGATGCTGTCTACCTTCAGGATTCCGTTGCCGAGGTTGCGGCCTTCGGCGGCGATACGGTCTTTCAAGGCTTGCATGGCTGGCACTACCCTCCGGGTGTAAAGCCGCCCTGTTCCTCATAGACCTCCGCGAAGACCACCTCGAACGTGTCGAGCGGCAGCTTGCCCAATTCGGCACCGGCCTCTTGCCCTTGCTTGCTCATCAGGGAAGAAAACAAAACGTCTTGGCTGGCGAAGTACGCTTCCAAGACGCGGTAATAGGGCGAGACGCCCGACGGGCTGCCGGTTACGTGCACCACTTGTCGGCGCAAGATGCCCGGCATTCGCTCAATCAGCGCCAACAAATCGTTGTAGCTGTTCTCGAAGCGTACCGTATCGGTGGGCTGGCGAAACAAGATCATGAGCTTGAACATGGCGGCGTCGTCCATACGAATGATGCGCGGCATTATACAGAGTGCGCGGCGCGCTGGGGAGTGTCGGCTAGGCCATCACCACGGTCGAAATCAACGCATCGAGGCGCTGGTCGCGGGATTGGTCGTCGATGGCCTGCAAGGTGCGCTCGTCCAGCCACAAGCGCATCCGCTCGACGATGGCGGCGGCGCGCTCGCGTTGGTGGGGGTCGGCTTGGGCGGCATCACGCACGAACGACGCCATCCGCACCGCCGACTCCGCCTCGGCGTGCTCGGCCTCGGATTGCGCGAACATCACCAACACCTCCAGCTGATAGCGCACACTGCCCAACGTGCGCGCCGCCCGCCCCGCCTCGGCGATGTACTCGCGGGCGCGTTGCTCGGCACCCGCCGCCATCTCGACCCGCGCCGCCCCCAGCAACGCGCTGACGATACCGACCTCGCCGCCGATGTCGCGCCGGACGCGCAAATGCTCGGCAGCGTAGCGGCGGGCATCGTCCAAGCGCTGGCCGCGCACCGCGATGATGGTCAGGCTGTTGAGCACCGAGGTGACGCCGAACATGTTCCGCAGGCGGCGGTACATCGAGAGCGCCTCGCGGGCGTGCGCCTCGGCCTGCCCGATGCCCAACATCGACTCGACCATGGCGCGGTTGGTCAGGATGTAGGCATAGGCGTACAGCCCCGGGTCGTCGCCCAGCGCGGTTTGGGCGTCGTCCAGCAGGCGCAACGCGGTCGTCAGGTCGGCTTGTTCGGGCGGCAGACGATACCAATGGGTGCGCGACCAATTGGCGTAGACCATCGCTTGTTGATACGGCTCTTGCAACCGCTCGAACGAGTCCGCGATTTGGGCGAACAAATCGCGGGCGAGGGCGGGGTTGCCGTTGGCGATTTCGAGGAAGGCTTGGGCGAACAGCAAGACCGCGTGATGAAACGGGTCGGTCTCGGGCAGGATGAGCTGGCGCGCCTGCTGAAAAACGGGCAGGGCGGTGCGCGGGTCTCGCGCCGAGAGCACCATCAACACCGCCTGCCACGTCAACGCCACACCATAAGCGCGGTCACGCTCGGGCGAGGTCGGGCGCACGCGCAACATGCGCGCCGTGTCGGTGAACAGGTCTGCGCCCGCCATCAGCTCGCCGCGCAACAAGAAATACAGGCTAAAGCCATAAGCCGCGGCGTTGATGTCGTCGGTCAGGCCGCGCCGCGCCGCCCACAGCCAGCCGACACGAAAATTGTCGAGGTCGCTCTCGATCTCGTCCAGCACGTCCAGTTGTCGGCGCCCCTCGAGGTCGCGGCGCACCCGCGCCATGGTCTGGAGGTAATGTTGCGCGTGGGCGTCGCGCACCTGCTCGGCCTCGCCGGTCTGCTCCAGCTTTTCCTCGGCGAATTGGCGGCTGACCTCGTGCAGGTAATATGCCCCGCTGTCGGCATCGCGCCGCAACAGCGATTTATTGGCCAGCGCCATCATCTGGCGGATGCTGGCACCGGTCACGGCTTGGCCTGCGGCGCGGGTGAAGCGCCCACGAAAGACCGCCATCCGCCCGAAAGCGGCGCGCTCTTCCTCGCTCAGCAAATGCCACGAATATTCGAACACGGCGCGCAAGCTGCGCTGCCGGTCGAGGATGCCGGTCGCGTCGGTGGCCAAAAAGTCGAGGTTGCTGCGCATCTCGTGCACGATTTCGCGCACCGAAATCACCGACACCCACGACGCGGCCAATTCGATGCCCAGCGGCATCCCCTCGACGATTTGGCACAGCGTCACCACGTCGGGCAATTGGTCGGGCGTCAGCTCATAGACCGGCAGGGCGCGCCGCGCCGCCTGCACGAACAACTCGACCGCGCCGGTCTCGGCGGCTTTGGCGTCGGGGCGGTCGGGGTAGTCCAGCCCGTCCAAGGTGTAGACCGTCTCGCCTTGCAACGACAGCTTGACCCGCGAGGTGGCCAAGACCTTGACGGATTGGGCGGTTTGCAAAATTTCCAGCAAAATCGGCAGGCCGCTGGGCAGATGCTCCCAATTGTCCAACACCAGCAAGAGGTTGCGCCCGCGCAGATAATCGAGGAGCTGGGCTTGCGGGTCGATGTCTTGGGTGAAGTCCATGCCCAGCGTGTGCCCCAACGTCTGCACCAACGCGCTGGGGGTGGTGAGGGGTGCCAACGCCACGAAATACGCGCCCTCGGCGAA
>JALONY010000116.1 GCA_025454715.1 Anaerolineae bacterium | reverse complement strand
TATTGCAGGTTTTCCTGCCCCTTCCACTTTTTCAGGTCTTTTTGCGCGTCGGGGCTGAGGCCGAGCACGACGGCGTTGGCCGTCTCGACCTGCGGGAAGCGGTCACGGAAGCCGCAGGCTTGGGTGGTACAGCCCGAGGTATTGGCCTTGGGGAAGGCGAAGATAATCACCTTCTTGCCGCGCAAGCTGGCGAGCGTGACGGTCTGGCCGTCTTGGTTGGGCAGGGCAAAGTCGGGGAAGGGGTGGCCTTGGGTGGGCATCGAGTCGAACTCCTCAGCGGGTCAATCGCGAATCAAACGCTGCTGGGCATCTGGTAGCCCTCGCCCGGCACCGTCAAGATGTAGACCGGGTCGCGGGCGTCGTCCTCGATTTTCTGGCGCAAGCGCGAGATATTGACGCGCAAGACCGAAAAATCGCCGGTGTAACCATCACCCCACACGGCGCGCAACAGGTCGTTGTAGGTCACGACCTCGCCAGCTTTCCGCATGAGGGTGTGCAACAGCGCGTATTCGATGGGCGTCAGGTGGATTTTCTTACCCCGCATGGTGGCGCGGCGGTGCGGGATGTCCAGCTCTAGCCGCCCGACGACCATGCGCGTGTCCGACTGCGGCATCAGCTCGATGCGGCGCATCAGGGCGCGCACCCGCGCAATCAGCTCGGCGTTGGAAAACGGCTTGTTGATGAAGTCGTCCGCGCCGCTCTCCAGCGCCGCGATGCGGTCACTGCCGCTCGCGCCACTCACCACAATCAGCGGCACGAAGGAGCTGGCGCGCACCTTGTTCAGCAACGCCATACCGTCCATGTCGGGCAAGCCCAAATCCAGCAAAATCAGGTCGGGCATCTCGACCGCCATACGGTCTACGGCTTCCTCGGCAGACGCGGCAATCAAGCTCTGATAGCCATACGTGTGCAACAGGTCGGACAACGTCTCGGCCATGTCCGCGTTGTCCTCGATAATCAAAATGTTGAGCGAACGCCCCGTGACGCTGACCATACCTGTCATCCTAGGTTCAAAAGACGTGGGTTACATATGAAAAATGTTATACCACAAATCTTCGGTTTTGGCGCGACTCGGGTTCATCCACCGAGCAACTGTGCAAGACATCCAACCTTAAGGGAAGATTTGGGCACATCGCACAATCTTTCGGCTACGTCATACAGGTCTTAATGTCGGGTTAACCTGTTTGAGCACAAGCTGTAAAGGTTTACGGCAACGGTTTCAGCCTGCGCTCATCCACCCTACAGCCGAAACCTCTTGAACGATAGATTATCGATAATCCTTTTCTTCACACAGTGCCCACCGATACGCGGGGATTGCACGGGCGGGGGCGCGGCGTTATCCTATGGCACATAAGACGGCTGAGGGCAAAAATAAAACTCTTACAAGAGATTTTTCCTCTCAACCTCAGCCAGAACGCAAAAGCGCCCCTACACTCGTAGGGGCGCTCGCGTTTTTGGGCAGATTGCCGGTATGACCGCCCTACTCGGCGTGCGGGTACAACGGTGCGCCGAACTCTTCGGAGAACACGACTTCGGTCAGCGGCATACGGGTGAGCTTGGACGGGAACGGCTTGGACAGGTAGCCGAGGGCGAGGTGGGCGGCGGTGGCATACGGGTCGGGGATGTTGAGCATCGCCTTGACGGCGGGCTCCTCGGCGCACAGCAGCGTGGTCAGCGAGCCGCCCAAGCCTTCGTAGCGCGCCGCCAACAGCAGGTTTTGCACCGCGGGGTAGACCGACGCGCCGTACACGATCGGGTCGCGCTCCAGCTCGAGGTCGGTCGGGTGGATGTCGGGCATGTGGGCGCACACGACCACGATGGCGGGCACCTTGTGGAAGTTATCGGCGAAATAATCCGCGTCTTGCAACAGCTTGGGGATGAGGTTGCCCTTGATGGCGATTTCGCCGACGCCTGCCTTGGCCAGATACTCGCGCCAGACGGGGAAGTACAGGTCACGCAGCGCCTGCTTCTTGGCGGGGTCGCGAACCACCACGTACCGATTGGGCTGGCGGTTACCGCCTTGGGGTGCCCAGCGCGCCGCATCGAGCACGCGGGTCAGCACGTCGTCGGGGATCGGGTCTTCTTTGTAATAGCGGGCTGTACCAGCGGTGCGGAGGACATCATAAAAATCCATCGGTAGCGCTCCTGTGTGTGTCGAACGGTAGCAAGCTGTCCCTCTGTGCGGGGGGCTCAGCGATGTAAGAGAGAGCGCCCCGACGTTCGCAGGTGACTCTATCATCATAACGATGGATTGCGCGGCGTGGCGACAACCCAACGGGCTGAAAAGGTTTTCTCATGAAGGGTTTAGGTGGGCGAGTGGGAGCGCTTGGTGGAGTGAGGGCTTAGGACGGTTTGCCGGCCTGTACCGCCCGCCGCGCCGCGTACCACGCCAGCACCCGCCCGCCGAGGTTGATGGCCGCCACCCCTGCGAAGATGAACGCCCCGCCCAACAGCAAGCGCCCGTCGATGGTCTCACCGGCCAGCGCGCCCAGCAACACCCCGAATACCGGCACGACATACGTCACGTTCGAGGCGATGAACGCGCCCAGCTCCTTGATGATGGAGTAGAAGAAGAGATAGGCCACGAACGTGTTGACCAGCCCGAGCAGCACCACCGCAATCAGCGCCCCGCTGGGCACCTGCGCGAGGTCTGCGGCGGGGCGACCGCCCAGCAACGGCTCGAGGAACACGAAGACGACCCCGCCCAGCCCGGCGAAGATGAACGACCCCGCCGCGACTTGAATCGGCTCCAACGTCTTGAGCACGGTGCGGCGGCTGTAAACGGTGAAGATGGCGTAGCTGAGCGAGGCCGCGGCCACGGCCAACATGCCCAACAGCGAGTTTTCGGTGCCGCCGCCTGCGCTGCGCGTGGCGAGGATGACCACGCCGGTAAACCCGAGCGCCAGCCCGACCAGCTTTTGCGGGTTAATTTTCTCGTCGGGCAAGAAGACGTGCGCGATGAGCAACGAGAACAACGGCACGGTGGCCTGCACGATGCTGGCCAAGGCCGACTCGATGCTTTGCTCACCCAAGCCAATCAACCAATACGGCAGCACCGCATTGCCCACCCCCAGCAAGGCCAGCCCGAACCATGTCTGGCGGTCGTAGCCGTGGCGCTTGCCGCGCAAGAACAAGACCATGTTTAGGCCGATGGCCGCGATGGTCGAGCGGATGAACGCGACTTGTGCCGCCGACATGGTGGCGGCGGTAGCCGCGTCGGGCGATTCGGTCACACCGATGCGAATCAACAAAAACGATGAGCCCCAGATGGCCGATAACACCCAAAAACTGATCCATGCGCGTAATTTCATGTGGTTTTTCGCCCTTTCGGTGCGGAGATGCGCTGCATATGCTGCAAAGATAACGGTTTCAGTATCGTAAAACACTCGGGTCTAGGATGTCGTATCCACGCGAGTCCATTGGGAGCGTGTGTGGGGCGCGCAAAATAAAACCGCCCGACGCGCATGGCGTTGGGCGGGGGTGTCGGGCGGGTGGGGCGACGTATCAGGCCGCGGCGTTTCCCAGCGGTTGCAAGGCTTGGCGCAGGGCGGGCGCGCCCACCACCCCATTGAAAACCCGTTGTGGCTTGCCGTTGGCGTCCAACACGAACACGGTCGGGACGGTCAGCACGCCCCAGCGCGCCGCCGCCTCGGGGTCAGCCTCGGCATCGACCCGCACCACGTGCAGGCGCTCGCCCAGCTCGGCCTTGAGCTGGTTGAGCACCGGCGTCTGGGTGGTCTTGCACGGGGCGCAGGTCGGGGTGGTGAAATACAGCACGGTCGGGACGTTGGGCGCGTCGGTCAGGAGCGGGTCGGCGATTTGCCGGTGCTGCGCGCTGGCGCGCCGCAATTGCCACGCGGTGAAGGCGCGATAGGCCACGAGGCCGACGAGGAGCAACACGAGCGCGAGCGCGAGACGTTCCAACATGACACCAACTCCAAAATAACGTTCCCGACCGGCGGGCGGACGAAAGTTAGGCCAGCGGGGCGCGGGTGAAGCCCGGCACGCCCAGCTTGTTCAATTGGTAATAGACGAAGCACCCGAGGCAGAAGCCCAGCCAATAGTTCAGGTTGGCCAGCGCGATGACCACCCACACCAACGCCCAGCCCAAGCCCGCCGCACCGGTCAGGATGGCCAGCACCGCCGCGAAGTTGAAGCCCGCGCCCACCAACATGGCGAAGCGGTGCGGCTCGGGGTTATCGACCGTCAGGTTGGGCTTGGCGAGGCCACGCGGCTTGACGACGTGCTGATAGAACAGCTTGTACGGGGCATAGGCCGCATCGAGGCCGCCCAGCAACTGCGCGACCGCCACGAACAAGACCACCGGCCACAGGTTGAGCACGAACGCCAGCAGCAACAAGATGATGGTCGCCAACTGCCCGACCCGCAGGCCGGTCTGATCGACGCGGCGCGGCACATTTTGGCCACCGGCGATGCTGGGGATGATGCGGAGCGCGTCGCCCGCCTCGACCGGCGTATCGAGGCCGTCCAAGAAGCGGATGTCCTCATCACCGACGAAAATATTGACGAACGAGCGCAACTCGCTGTTGTTGAACAGGTGCGGCTTGAGGTCGGGGAACTGGGTGGTCAGGTCGTCGAGGGCGGCGCGGATGGTGCCGCCGGTGACGGTGACTTGGGCGTTGCCGCCGGTATAGGCGCGCAGCGGGGTCGGGATTTTAATCGAGGGCATGAGGGGGTCTCCTAAGGGTTAAGCGAGGGTAATCGGGTGTTGGTCGAAGCCGGTCTTGTCGGGGCGGAGCTGATAGGCGCGCAAATCGACGGCTTGCCCGTCGTTGACTTGGGCAATCAGCCACAAGAAATGCACGCCGGTGCCGTGTACTGCCGCGTTCAGGTCATAAGCCGAGGGCACGGCGGGCGAGTTCGGGTGGCTGTGATACCAGCCCAACAGGGTCAGGCCGCGCTCGTCGGCGATGTCCTCGTGCTTGGCGTACTCCAGCGGGGTCATGGCGTAGCGGTGGAACTGCTCGGCCTCGGCAAAGCTGTTGACCACCGGCGAATGATCGACAATCTGCCACTCCCCGCCCGCCAACGTGCCCAGCAAAAATCCGCCGCCCTCGTTGGGGTAGGTGCTTTGCAGATGGGCGAACAAGTGCGCCCGCAGGTCTGTTGTCAGCCGAACCGTCATCACATATCCTCTGGTGCCACTCGACAAAAAAGGCCAACCGTCTGAACGGTTGACCTGCTTACGCTCTTACGTCCAAGCCGCCTTGTTCAGGCCGCCCGACCGGTCACACGCTCAGACCCCACGGGGTACGCAACGACACGCACACATGCAGGGCATGGGGCGGGGAGCGTGGGGGTGAGTGAACATGCTTTGGGTCATCATACACATGAGCATACCCCGCGCCTCGCCCCGTTGCAAGCGATGGCGGTAACAGGATGGTCTCAAAGCCGTGAGGGGCGCATGAGTCGGCGCGTCTAATCCAACATGACGCCCGCTCCCCCAAAGGAACCCCATCATGTCGCTCCCCGCTACCTTGCGCTTGGGCGCTGCCGCCCTGACCGTCGCTGACCTCGATCGCTCGGTCGATTTTTATACCCGCGTGCTGGGCATGACCGAGCTTGCCCGTGACGGCGCAACGGTCACGGTCGGGGCGGGGCAGACCCCGCTGCTGCACCTGATTGAGCACGCCGGTGCGACCCCCCAACCCGCCCGCAGCACCGGCCTATACCACGTCGCCATCTTGTTGCCCAGCCGCGCCGCCCTCGGCCAAGCCCTGTTGCGCGTTGACCGTGAGCGTTGGGGCTTTCAGGGCTTCGGTGACCACTACGTCAGCGAGGCGGCCTACCTGTCCGACCCCGACGGCAACGGGCTAGAGCTGTATCGTGACCTTCCCCGCGAGACGTGGCGATGCGGGCTAGAGCTGTATCGTGACCTTCCCCGCGAGACGTGGCGATGGGACGCGCCCGACCGCCTGCACATGGGCACCGACGCGCTGGACGTGCGCGCCATTGTCGCCGAGGCCGGTGCGCCACAACCGAGCTGGAAGATGCCCGATTCGACCGTGGTCGGCCACCTGCACTTGCGCGTCGGCGATACGGCGCAAGGCGAGCGCTTCTATCGTGAGCTGTTGGGGTTTGATGTGACGGTGCGTGTGCCCGGGGCGTCGTTCTTGTCGGCAGGGGGCTATCACCACCATCTAGGCACCAACCAATGGCAAAGCCGCGGGGCGGGTGCGCCGCCCAACGGCTCGGCGGGCTTGCGCTGGTGGACGGTCGTACTGCCCGACGTGGGTGAGGTTGAGGCGGTGCGCGCCCGCTTGACCGGTGCAGGGGTGGCGGTTGCGCCGGTCAGTGGCGGCTTCGAGTCATCCGACCCGTGGGGCACACCGGTGCGGGTGGTGGCGGGCTAAAGCACCATCGGACGCCGTGACACGGGCGCAAAAAGTGGGTATCCTAAGAACGGGTGTGCTAAAAACGGCATCCCG
>JALONY010000115.1 GCA_025454715.1 Anaerolineae bacterium | reverse complement strand
CGGTGGGCTTGCGCTTTGGCGATGTGGCGGCGCAAGACCTCGGGGTATACTGTTGATGAGGAAAGGTGATACCGGAGGCATAGATAATGACGCTGAAAGAATTGGTTGAACAGGTTTTAAGTCTCGCACCTCATGAACAAGAAGAGCTCTTTTCGCTTGTTGTACGAGCACGTCAGCGTGAACCCATCGTCGACTCGGCGCCTGAAATGATGAGTAGTGATGATATTGAGCGGTTGCTGCATGGAACGCCCAAAACTGGAGCGGAGATTGCACGTTCGCCGGACATTGGCGCGTGGGGCGATTTAGGGATTGAGGATAGTGCTGCGTGGGTCGATGAGCTCAAGGCCAAACGTAGGGTACGAAAATCATAATGGATGCCTTGCTCGATACGTCCGTCATTGTTGATATGCTGCGGGGTTATTCACCAGCTATTGCGTGGATAGAAAGGCAAACAGGACTTTTTGGGGTTTCTCGCTTTGTTGTCCTAGAAATACTAGAAGGTGTTCAAAGTCGTGAACATCAACAACGCGCTATACGATTTCTTGGGCAATTTATCATCCAAGAACCTGCCTCAGAAGATTTTAACTGGGCAACCCAAGCTATGGTTAACCATCGATTGAATTTTCAAATCGATGTGCTTGATTGTTTGATTGCTGCTGGTCATCACCGATTGAATATACCGCTTCTAACCAGAAACTTGAAACACTTCCGCCCGCTTATCGGCGCTCTAGCGCAATCACCACACTATCCGTAAAAACAGACCGATGTGATATGTGAAGGACGCCTCATCACATTTTTGATGAGGCGTCGTTGATACTTTAGGGTTAGTGCCCGCGCCGGTGGGCTTGGGCTTTGGCGATGTGGCGGCGCAAGACCTCGGCGGTCGCGGCGGGGTAAGCCTCACCGAGTTGCGGCTGCACATAGCGCTCCAGCAACCCGAGATAGCCCAGCGCACATTCGGGGATGTCTTGGCGCAACAACGCCTCGATTTCCGCCCCTTGCTCCGGCAACACCTGCTCGAAACGGCGGTACGGGTCAAGCGAGTCGAGGGTGGCGCGGTTGTCCGGCGTGAGCACCAACGGCAACATCTGGAGCAGGCGGCGCAGGGCGTACATCCGCACGAAAGCGTGTGCGCTGATGCTCTCGCCGCGTGCCCAGCGCCCGACCCCCGCGAACGTGATTTGCATCAGGTGGCGCGTCGCGGCGGCCAAGTCCACCGTCTCGGGGTGGGTGCGGGCGGCGGCGGCTTGCATCTTGGGGGTGATGTCGGCGCGGTCGAGCAGGACGGCGTAATCGTTGGCCTTGATGTCGTCCAGCTCGGCGAGGTCGAACACGGCGAACTCGATCAGGTGGCCATAGCTGTAAATCACGGTCAGGCCGTGGGCGGTCTCGCGGTAGTGCATGACCACTTGCTCACGGTCGGGGAGCCACGACAGCTCTTGGCGGTAGTGCTCTTGCAGGCCGGAGCGCACAATTAAGAAGAAGTCGTGATCTGACCATTCGTCACGGCGTTGGGCGGTGGCCGCCGACCCCAAGAACACCACACCCAGCACGTTGTCATCGGCGGCGGCGCGCTCGACCAGCAAGCGCGAGAACAGCTCATAATTGTCGGGGGACATGTCGGATACCGCCTTTCAGCCGACCGGCTCAATCGTCACGCCGTGGGCGCTGACGGCTTGCGCCAGCCCGTGCAGCTTGAGGCCGGTCACGGCGTCGTGCGTGCCCCCGGGCGGGGTCATCCACAGGGTGATGTCGCCACAGGTGAACACCCCGCGCTCGTCGGCCATCCCGAAGACCGCCTCGAACCGGCGGTTGAGCGGCACCGGCACGCCCCACGGCGAGTCGGTCACGAATACCTCGGCGATGCCAGTCGCGCCGTTGGCATGGGTGGTGCGGCTGGGGTCGGTGTTGACGCGCAAGGCGCGGTCGGTCAGGTCTTGCATCACGAACGGCAGGGCTTGCTCGTCAATCCACGCCGATTGCCAGCGCATCTCGACCCCGTCGGGGCGCACGCGCCCGCCCTCGCCGATGCTGCCGACGTTGGCGCCGCGCTCGGCCATCTGCGCGAGGTCGGCGGGCAGGTCGTCCGACGACAAGCACATGCCCGCCCAGCCCTCGCCACGGGCGAACAAGAAGGTGTAATCGGGCGCGTCGGGTTTGGCTGGCTCGCCGGTGGGCGCCATGATTTCGAGGTAGGTGCCGTCGGCGAACACGATCAGGGCGTTGTGGGTGGCGCCGCTGGCGTGCACCCCGCCGGGCGTGACGGTGAAACCGAGGGCGGTGAAAGACTCGACGGCGGTCGAGAGGTCATACACGGCGAGGATGAGATGGTCGAGGCGCAACATACGCGAGCAGTCCGTTCGGTGTGGTCAATGACGAAAAACGAGGCTGCGCGCCATTATAGCGCGCAGCCTCGCAGATGCCGAACCGTGCAGGGCTAGGCGGCGGGTTGGTCGCGGTTGGGGGCGGCTGACGCCATCACCATCAGCGCCAGCGAGGTGCCGACCATCCCTGCGATGACGATGGCGCCCGTCCAGACGTGGATGCTCCACGGCATGGTGCCCTCGATGACGCGCACGGTGGCGAAGTACCCGGCGAAATACAGCGCGGGCGCGGCGAACGTGACCATCAGCAAACGCCATGCGCCACCGGCGGCGGGTTGCCAGCGCGCCGCCAGCACATCGGTCACCAGACCGGCCACCGCCGCCCCGATGATGAAGATGAAGGCGTCGTTGAGCACGGTCAGCAGGGCGGTGCTGAGCGTGAACATCAGCGTAAACGTGCCGAACGGCACGCGCCAGCGGCGCACCATCGGCAAGATGAAGCCGGTCAGGATGGCCGCCATCATCAGGATGGTGGCGACGCCGAAGTCTTGGTATTCGCTGGCAGAGCGCCGCCCGTACAACACCACCGGCGTGACGACCGGATTGGCGTAGCTGGTGAAGAACATCGCCAGCGTGACCAACATGCTGCTCCCGATGACGATTGGGCCGAGGTTCGCCCAGTTGTGCGCGCTGCGCTCGGCATTGGCGCGGAACCACGCGGCGCGCACCGGCCCCGCGAAGACCCACGTCATGCCGATGGCGAGGCCGATGTGCGACGGGCTCATCAGCGCCTCGCTACCGCCCTCGATGCCGAACAAGGTGTGCCAAATCATGTCGGCGAAGCCGCTGAGGGCGAACACCCCCACGCCCAACAGGGACAAGCCGTAGCCAACCGGCAAGGCGCGCCGGAAGGCGTACCCACGGTTGACGTTGCGGACTTGGTGGTAGCCCAAAAACAGCGCTACCGTGCCGAACGCACCATAAAACAAGAAGTGCCACGGCGTGAAGAAGCTTCCATCGACCTCCCCATGGAAGTGCGCCCAGCCATCGACCCACAAACCGGCCAAGAATAAGGCCGATAACCCGACCATTGCCCAATCGAAGCGCGCACCACCCACCGGATGCCCGCTCTGTGCGCGTAGGCGCGTGGCCTGCCGCTCGACGCTCTGAAGTGTTGCCATGACGACAGTTTCCCCTATCTATCTGTGCTATCCCTAGATACGTATGATAGCCGGTTTAGGGTGCGTCGCACCTCAAGATTGGCTGAGACCCAACCCGCCCAACGTAAGACGCTCATCCGTTGGCGGCTTCTGAGACGAAACCATACCATCTGCCGATGATGCCCAAAAGGATTGGACATGCCCCGTTTGACCGTATTTGCCGTGTTGTTTGCGCTGGTGCTCAGCGCATGTGCCCCTGCGCCTGCCGCCCCGACCCCGACCCTCGCCCCGCCGACCGCCACCCCCGAGGCCGCCGCCCCGACCGCCGAGGTTGCTGCGCCAACCAGCGACCCCGCCGCCAGCGTGCTCGCCCCGCCGACCGACACGCCCGCGCCGGAAGTCCCGCAGGGGGCGCAAGCCGCGTGGTTGACCACCGAATTGACCGACGCCCGCACCGGCGCGACCTTCCGCCTATCCGACTTTGCCGGTAAGACCGTGTTCGTCGAGTCGATGGCGACGTGGTGCAGCAACTGCCGCGCCCAAATGCGCAACGTCCGCGAGGCCATCGCCCGCCTCGACCCCGAGCAATACGTGTTCATCGGCCTGAGCGTGGAGACCAACATCACCAGCGCCGACCTCGCGGCCTACGCCGACCGGCAAGAATTCGCGTGGACGTTCGCGGTCTTGTCGCCCGAGGCGCTGATTACGTTCTCCGAGGCGTTCGGGCGCAGCTTCACCAACCCGCCCGCCACCCCGCACTTCGTCGTCAAGCCGGACGGCACGACCGATGGGCTGGTGGCCGGCACGATTCATAGCGTCGATGCACTGGTGGCCGAGCTGACCGCCGCCAACGGGGGCTAACCGACCATGTGGGGCGAACTGATTACCGCGTTCGGGCTGGGCAGCGGCGCCATCTTGACCAACGTGTGTTTGCTGCCGCTCTACCCGGGGCTCATCGCGTTCTTGGCGGGCACGGCCAACAGCGAAAAAGCCCAGCGTGCCTCGCGCTGGCTGGGCTTGGTGGTGTTGCTGGGCATCTTGTCGATGATGCTGGTGATTGGTTTGCTGTTGGTGATCGTGTTCGGCCTCGCCATGTTTTTCGGGTTCAACCCGTTTGCGCGCTTGTCGGTGTCGCAGTCGCCGGTGCTCAGCAACCCCTACCTGACGGCGTATGTGTACGGCTTGCTGCTGGGGCCGATGACCCTGCCGTGCACGGGGCCCATCATCACGGCGGCCTTCTTGCGCGGTGCCGTCGGAGCCGACGCCTTCGCCGGTGAGATGCTGTATTTCTTGGCCTTTGGGTTGGGGTTCGGCTGGCCATTGGTGCTGTTGCCGTGGGTGGCCTTGCCCGCCCAGCGCCGCATCACCGGCTGGCTGGCGCGCAACCACGGTATCCTGTCGCGGGCGGCGGGTGTGTTGCTGGTCGCCATCGGTGTGTTCGGGTTCGCCACCGAGGTCGTGCCCAACCTGACGGCCTAACCTGCGCCCATGTCTGGCTTGGCCATCACGCGCCGCCCCCACCTCGGGAGGTGGCGCGTTTTGCCGCTTGTGGGGGTGATGATGCTGTACGATTGGTATTACAGTCCTCAAACAAAAAAGGACGGCCTGTCGTATAATGAATTTATCGTGATGTGACCCACGCGCCATTTTTAGCCACGCACCCGCTCAGCCGGTGCGCGGTGAGGGCGATGGGGGCACCGCTGACGTATTTTTGGCTGCCCAACGAGGCAAGGCGCATGTCCACCCCGCGATATACCATCGTTCAACCCCTTGCAGACATCGACTTCGACCGTTTGTACATCGCTCGTGCGGACGTTCGGGGCGGCTTGGTGATTCTGCGGGTGTTGTCGGCACAGGCCACCGGCTATTTGCCCGATGGGGTAGCGCGGGTGCTCGAGATGGGCGTTGCGTTGCGCCAGCTACAGCACCCCCACATCAAGAGCGTCATCGACGCCGACCACTTCGAGGGTCAACCGGCGTTGATTTACCCGTATTTCGACGCCGAGAGCGTCGATGACCGCCGCCGCCGTGGCGAGACGATGCCGGTGGATCGGATGGTGCGCGCCGCCCTCGATATGGCTTCGGCCTTGTATGCGGGGCATATGGCCGGGGTGGTGCATGGCGGTTTGCGCCCGACCAGCGCGCTCATCACGCGCTCTGGCAGTACCTTGTTGAGCGAATGGGGCAGTATTTACCTGCTCAACCCCGCGTGGCGGCACTCGGCCTTCGTCGCGCCGGAGCTGCGCGAGGGCGATTCGCCGCCCGACCCCCGTAGCGATTTGTGGTCGCTGGGCAACCTGATGTGCTACATGTTGACGCTGCGCTGCATCGACGAGGACGGCTTCTCACTGCGCGAGGCCGTGCCGGATGCGCCGCCGGTGTTGCTGGACTTAATCGAGCGCTTGACCGCCCATGACCCGTTTTCGCGACCGGTCTGCGCCTCGCAAGTCGGGCGGTTGCTGGAGTCGTTGCGCCCGCTGGCCGAGCGCGTTCACTTTCAACGGATGCCGCGCACCCTGCACATCTGGCCACCTGCCACACCGGTGCTGGGGCGCGATACCGAATTGCGCGAGCTATCGGCGTTGCTGGCCGACCCGCTGGTACGCTTGATTGGGGTGATTGGTGAGACCGGCGCGGGCAAGACCACCCTCGCCACCGAGGCCGCCGCCCGCATCGGGATGGTTGCGGCGCAACCGCACCTGTGGCGTCCCGAGCACAGTTACTTGGTGCGCTTCATCCCCGATTCGCGCCCCGACCGACTGATGTTGATGTTGAGCCACGCCGACGGGGTGCCATTCTCGCACATGCTGGATTGTGTGCAGCAGGCGATCGATTTCTTGCGCGAGCGGGTGGCCTTGCTGGTGTTGGACGACATCGAGCATTTCGAGCTGGCCAATACGTTCATCCGGCGGTTGTTGGTCGAGACTCGCGCCGTGAAGGTGTTGTTTACCTCCATCACGCCGTTGGGGATGGTCGAGGAGCATTTGGTGCGTTTGGGCGGGTTGGCGGCCTATGGGCTGCACGCGCCAGCGGTGAAGCTGTTCGAGTATGTGGTTGGGCGCGCCAACCCCCAGCGCCGCCTGAGCGATGCCCAGCGCGAGGAAGTGGCCATTTTGTGCCGCCGGATGGGCGGCGCGCCTCTGAGCATCGTGCTGGCGGGCGGGGCGGCCTCGTCGTTGGACATCCCGCAGTTGATTGCGGACATCTCGGAGGCGCTCAACGTCTATGGCACCAGCGAATTGTCGTCGGGGCGCATCCGCAGCATGTTCGAGTTCGTCTGGCTGACCCTCAGCCCGAATGACCGCGATATCTTGATGCGCTTGTCGGTCTTGCAAGGCGAGATTTCGCCGTGGGCTGCCGATGCGTTGTGCGGTGCCACCTTGGAGCAGTTGCGCCGTTTGGCATACGCGGGCATGTTGGCCACCATGCCGGATGATGGCGCGTTCGTGATGCACCCGTTGGTGCGGCGCTATGCCCAAGAATGGCTGGCGGTCGCGCCCAACGCCAAAGCCATCTGGCGCGACCACGCGCTGTATGCCTTAGGCGTCTTGAAGCGTGAGGGTGGCTATCGCCTGTTCAGCCCCAACCAAGCCGATGCGGCGCGCATCATCACCGCGCACCTCGACGACATCCGCGCCGCGTGGATGTGGTTGCTGGAGCACCGCCGGTTCGATTTGTTGGCCGAGTGCGCCGAGGCGTTGTACGTCTTTTTGGTGTTCACGTTGCGCTTCGATGAAGATGAACTGTGGTTTGGGGCGGCGGTTCATGCCCTCGCCCAACAATCGTTTAGCCCCCAGCACGACGGGCTGATGGCCGCGATGTTGTTCTACCGCTCGATTTTGTCGCGGTATGACATGCGCCCGACCGACGCGCTACGCTTTTTGGAGGCCGCTGAGCAACGCGACCGCAGCGCATGGACTCTGCAAACCCAGATTTACGCGCTGGAGGCACGCGGCGTCTACGAGGCGTTTTTCGGCTCACCGGCCAAGGCGCAGGCGGTGCTGGAGCAAATGCAGACGCTGGCGCTGTATGAGCAAGACCAAATCTCCGAGATGATCGCGACGCTGTGGCTGGGGGCGTGCATCCATTTTCGCAACACCCCTGACCGCGTGACGTTGGAGCGGGGCAAGGCGTTGCTTCGGCGTGCGCTGGAGATTGCCGACAGCCACGGTGACCGCTTCAGCGCGAGTGTGGTGGCGTTGCACATGGGCATGAATTATGCCAGCAGCAAAGACTCCGCCGCGGCGCTGGGGTGGTTCGAGCGCGGGGTGGAGTATGCCCTCAGCGTGGGCAACCGCCGGACGGCGGGCACATTGTTGGTTCATCTGGCCGAGATGTTGGTGCCGTTGGGGCGCTATGACGAGGCGCGCCACGCCATCGAGCGCCTGCTGGCGGTGAGCCGCCAACAAGGGCACCCGTGGGTGATGGGCGGCGGCATGAGCAAGTTGGTTCAGCTCGAGGCCATCATGGGCAATTACGAGGCGGCCTTGCACGCCTCGCACACCGCCTTACGCTATCTCAAAGACCCGCGGGGCGGCCACGAGCGCCCGACGGCGTATGCCTTGCAAGCCTTCGTACAGGCCAGCCTCGGCCACTTCGAGCTGGCATTCCAGACCTTGGCGCTGGCCTTCGCCGAGCCGGAGACCCTCAAGATTAGCGAGGTGTGGGTGTGGCAGGTGGTCTTGACGCACTGGCTGAACGGCCCAGTGGTGGCGTTGCCGCTGGCCGAGGCCACCATCGAGCGGTTTGGGTCGGCTTTGTTGCCGCACCACTGCGCCATTTTGTACGGCACGCTCAACCGTGCCGCGGTCTTCACCAACAACCGCGAGGCGGCGCGGACGTATGCCCAGCGCATGATGGACGAGCTGCATAAAGTGGTCTCGTTCGATTACCGCGGGAGCGCGCTGGTCAACATCCTCGACCCGCGCCTGTATTGCACGATGACCTATATCGATTGGCTACTGTGGGAGGGGGATGCGGAAGAGGCGCGCACCCGTGCCTACGAGGCCATCACTTATGCCCTTCAGCTGGGTTCGCCCATCATGATGCTGTATACGTTGATGCTGGCCTCGTTGGTGGTGGCCGAGTCGCACCCCCAGCAAGCCACCGCATGGGTCGGGATGGTCGTCCAACACCCCAAGGCTTCGGCCATCTTGCGCCAGAGCGCCCAACGCACGTTGGATGGGATGGCGCGGCGCGTGCCCCCACGCCTAATCCAGACCGCCGCCGAGCGCGGCAGGTACGTCGGCGAGGCCGCCGACGCCCTGCGGGAATTGCGCGCCTTGCTTTAGGCGCACTCGGCCATGCGCTTGCTCAGGTAGGCGCGCTCGGCGCGATTCGGGCACATGGCGTAGGCGCTGGCATAGGCGGCACGGGCGTCGTTCAGCGCGCCCAAGCGCCGCAACAGGTCGGCGCGCACCGCGTGGTATAGGTAATACTCGTCCAGCCCTTCCAGTCCCTCGACCAGCAACAGGCCGCGCTCGGCACCGTCGCTCATCGCCACGGCGACGGCGTGGTTGAGCGCCACGACCGGCGACGGGTGCAGTTTGTGCAGCGCCTCGTACAGCAGGGCGATTTGCGCCCAGTCGGTCTGGTCGGCGCTGGGGGCTTGGGCGTGCAGGGCGGCGATGGCGGCTTGGATTTGATACGCCCCGACCCGCTGAAAGCTCAGGGCGTGGTCGAGCAGGAGCACCCCCTCGCGGACTTGCACCGCGTCCCAGAGCGTGCGGTCTTGGTCTTCCAACAGGATCAGGTCGCCTTCTGGGGTGCTGCGCGCCGCCCGCCGCGAGTCGTGGAGGAGCATCAAGGCCAGCAGGCCATACGACTCGGTGGTTTGGGCGTCGCCGGTCTGGGTACGCATCAGGTCGCACAAGACCCGCCCCAAGCGGATGGCCTCGGCGCATAGGTCGTGGCGTACCAGCCCGTCACCCGTGCTGGTGACGTAGCCCGCATTGAAGATGAGGTAGAGCACCGCCAGCACCGCGTCGAGGCGCTCGGCCAGCGCATGGGCGGGCGGCACGTCATAAGGGATGCGCGCATCGCGGATTTTTTGCTTGGCGCGCACCAAGCGTTGTTGCATGGTGCCCAGCGGCACGAGGAACGCGGCGGCAATTTCGGTGGTCGAGAGGCCACCGAGGGTTTGTAGGGTGAGCGCCACCTGTGCCTCACGCGCCAGTGAGGGGTGGCAACAGGTGAACATGAGCTTCAGGCGCTCGTCGGGGATGTCGTCGGGGAGCATGTCGGTCTCGGGCGTGCGGGCGTTCTCGAGCTGCCATTGGCCGGCCTCGGAATGGTCGATGCGCTTGTCGTGGCGTAACCGGTCGAGGGCACGGTTGCGCGCCACGGTGGTCAGCCACGCCGCAGGGCTGCGCGGCACACCGTCGGTCGGCCAGCGGCGCAAGGCGGCAATCATCGCATCTTGTAGGCAGTCCTCGGCCAGCTCGACATCGCGCAGGATGCCAATCAGGGTGGCCAGCACCCGCCCACGCTCGACCTGTATCAGCTCTTGAACTGCGTCCGTCATGGCCTCGCCTCCTGTATCGTCTCGTCTTCGGGTCAAAAATGGGGTGTGGGCTGGGCGGGTGTCGGTGCACCCGCCCGCGCCCGACGCGCACGGCGGGGTTAGCTGAAGACGACCAGCGGGCGGACTTCGACGGCGCCGTGCAGCGCGCCCGGGATGAGCGCCGCGGTGGCGATGGCCTCGTCCAAGTCCTTGCACTCGAGGACGTAGGCTCTCGGCGAACGGGCCATCGGTGGTCAGGGTCTTGCCATCGCGGACGCGCACGGTGGTGGCGGTGGCGCTCGGCATCAGGGCTTCACCGCCCACAATGCCGACCCCGCTGGCGCGTGCGGCGGCATCGAACGCGCCGTAAGCGGCCAATTCGGCCTGCGACTCTTCCGGGGTTTGCTCGACTTCTTGGCCGTAAATCAAGGCGATGTACTTCATGGGGTGTGCCCTCCTGTGGGCGGTGTGTGTTGGATGAAGGGGAGTGGGTGAACGGTTGGGCGGGTGTGGCGACACCCGCCTGCCCGATGCGATGGCGGGGTGGTTAGCTGAAGACGACCAGCGGGCGGACTTCGATGCCGCCTTGCTGCGCGCCCGGGATGAGCGCCGCGGTGGCGATGGCCTCGTCCAAGTCCTTGGCTCTCGGCGAACGGGCCATCGGTGGTCAGGGTCTTGCCATCGCGGACGCGCACGGTGGTGGCGGTGGCGCTCGGCATCAGGGCTTCACCGCCCACAATCCCGACCCCACGGGCGTGCGCGGCCTCGCTGAACGCGCCGTAAGCGGCCAATTCGGCCTGCGACTCTTCCGGGGTTTGCTCGGCTTCTTGGACGTAAATCAAGGCGATGTACTTCATGGTGGTTGCCCTCCCTTGGGCGGTGTGCGGCGGTGCATTCCGCCGCTTTCTAATAAGATGACGACCGACGAACACCCAAATCGACACTCAAAGATGAGTATAAGATAAGAGACAAAAACGCGCTGTCTTATCGGTCATAGATTGGTCTTTTGGGGCGGCGCTCTCTATAATGCCCGAACCGCAAAGCGCGAGGCCGAGGCGTCTAGGCGCGCCGTTCGGCGCTGGTCGGGTGTTGGCGAGGCGCAAGGTATGACCGTATCGGTGCGGCGGGGGTGTCCCGATGCCGCTTGAGACGATCGCGATTCAGGCGTTGGTCGGGGTGTCGTCGGGGATGATTTTGTTCATCGTCGCCTCTGGCTTGTCGTTGATTTTCGGGGTGTTGCGCGTGATTAACTTCGCGCATGGCAGCTTGTATATGTTGGGCGCGTTTTTGGCCACCAGCGTCGGGGCGTGGCTGGCCAACCAGAGCGTCGGCTTTTTCGGGGCGTTGCTGATTGCGCCGCTGCTGGTGGCGTTGGTCGGGGCAGGCTTAGAGGTCGGGCTGTTCCGGCGGATTTACCGGCGTGAGCACCTGCTTCAATTGTTGCTGACCTACGGCCTGACCCTCATCATCGCCGACGTGGTGCGGATGATTCGAGCGGCGTTTCGCGGTCTACAACCTGTTGTTGCTGGCCATCGGCCCCGCCATCGCGGTCGGGTTGATGGTGTTGTTGCGCGCCACGCGCTGGGGGCGGCTGATTCGGGCGGCGGTCGATAACGCCGAGATGTTGGGCGCGCTGGGCGTCGATACGCGGCGGGTGTATACGCTGGTGTTCGCACTGGGGTGCTGGCTGGCCGGTGTGGGCGGGGTCTTGATTGCGGGGCGCGCCTCGGTCAGCTTGCAGATGGACGCCGAGATTATCGTGCAATGCTTCGCGGTGGTGTGGTGGTCATCGGCGGGCTGGGCAGCTTCGGCGGCGCGCTGATTGCGTCGGTCATCATCGGGGTGGTGGTGGCGCTTGGGGCGCTGTTTCCGGTCACGGCCAGCTTTGCCCAAGCCTTGCCGTTCGCGGTGATGGCGCTCATCTTGATTGTCCGCCCGTGGGGGTTGTTGGGGAAGGCCGAGCGATGAGGCGACAGATTGGGTTTATCGGCGCGGCGGCGGTGCTGGTCGGGCTGGCGGGGGTACTCTCGCCGTTCCAGATGGCTTTGGCCGCCGAGATGTTGATTGCGGGGTTGTTCGCGCTCAGCCTCAACTTGATTATGGGCTTCGGCGGCATGGTGCATTTCGGGCACGCCGCTTTTTATGGGGTGGGGGGCTATGCCTATGCCTTGCTCACCTTGCGCGCCGGCCTCGACCCGATGCTGGCGTTCGCGTTGGCGCCGCTGATTGCGGCGGGTTTCGCCGCGGTGATTGGGTGGTTTTGCGTGCGGCGCACCCGCTTGTATTTCTCGATTTTGACGTTGGCGTTTGGGCAGTTGCTGTACATCGTGGTGTTTCAAGCGCGTGACCTGACCGGCGGCGACGACGGCTTGCAAGGGTTGCGCGTGCCGCCGTGGCTGGAGACCGAGCAAGCGCGCTACCTGTGGGTGGTCGGGGTGTTTTTGGTCTGCTTCGCCCTCATCCGGCGCATCGCCGCCTCGCCGTTCATGCTGACGCTGAAAGCCGTGCGCGACAACCCCGAGCGCGCCCAGTTCTTGGGCGTCGATGTGCGCCGCCAGCAATGGGTGGTGTTCGTGGTCGGCGGCACCTTCGCGGGGGTGGCCGGTGCGTTGTTCGCGGTGCTCAACCGCTTCGTGGCGGTCAACATGCTGTTTTGGGCGACCAGCTCCGAGCCGATTTTGGGCAGCTTGATGGGCGGGATGGGGTCGCTGGTCGGGCCGGTCATCGGGGGCGGGTTGCTGATTTTCTTGGAGGTCAACATCACGCGCTTCACGCTGTATTGGCCGATGATTCTGGGCATCATCACCATTTTGTTCGTGCTGCTGGCACCGGACGGCTTGACCGGCTTGGTGCAGCGCTGGCGCACGCGGGGGCAGGCCGATGCTGACCGTCGATAACCTCTCGGTGGCGTTCGGTGGCCTGAAAGCCGTGCAAGCCGTGTCACTCATGGTGTCTCAAGGCGAGCGGGTCGCCATCATCGGGCCCAATGGCGCGGGCAAATCGACCTTGTTCAACCTGATTTCGGGCGGGGTGCGCCCCGATGCCGGGCGGGTGGTGTTCGACGGGCGCGACATCACCCCTCTGCCCGCGCACCAGCGGGCGCGGCTGGGGCTGGGGCGATCGTTCCAGCGCAGCAGTGTGTTCGCCAAGCTGAGCGCGTATGACAACGTGTTGGCCGCCCTGACCATCCACCGCGGGCACGGGTTGCGGGTGTGGGCGCGCACCACCCCCCAGCGCGCCGCCGAGGAGGCTTTGGCGGCGGTCGGGCTGGCTGACCAGCGTGACCGCTTGGCGGGGGCGCTGGCCTTGGGCGACCAAAAGCGGCTGGAGCTGGGCATGGTGCTGGCGACCGCGCCGCGCCTGATGCTGCTGGATGAGCCGACGGCGGGCATGTCGCCCGAGGAGACCGCCGGGACGGTGGCGCTGGTGCAGCGCTTGGCCGATGAGCGTGGCTTCGGGGTGTTGTTCACCGAGCACGATATGAGCGTGGTGTTCGGGGTGGCGCAGCGCGTGCTGGTGCTCAGCCAAGGCGCGCTCATCGCACAGGGGGCACTGCGCGCCAACCCCGAGGTGCAGCGCTTGTATTTGGGCGGCACCCCCTGACCTGACCCTGCCCGACAACCTACACAAGATGAACGGCGCGCCTCGACCACGGGCGCGCTTTTGCTTGACACAAACCATACTTTTCAGTATACAATACTTTTTAGTATGTTTTGTGGGTGAGTGCCTCACCCCAGTGTTGGTCGGGTTGGCGCTGTTGGGCGTGGTCGGGCTGATTGTGGTCGGCCAAAACATCGCGGCGCTGACGTGGCTTCAGGTGAGTGACGATATACAGGTCAACCAACGCCTGAGCTATCAGGTCATCACGTTTGGGATGGCATTGGCGTATCTGGGGGTGGTTTATGCGGTGCGCCCGCAGGTGCGTTTGCTGGGCGTCGGCGATGGGGAATCGTGGCGGAGCGTCGGCCTGAGCTTCACGTTTTGGGTGTCGGTGGCGACCGGCGCGTTTTTGTACCTCAACGTGGTGCAGCCGCTTGGCTTGGGGGTCGAGGCCTTGCTGGCCAACCTGCCAGTGGTCTTGGTGCTGGCGACCCTAAACGCCTTTACCGAGGAGGCACTGACCCGTTTCGGGGTGGTGGTCGGGCTGCATGGGGTCGTCCATGTGCGCTGGGTGTATCTGGTATCGGCCTTGGTGTTTGGCCTGCCGCACTACTTCGGGGTGCCGGGTGGGGTGGTCGGGGCGCTGATGTCGGGGGTGTTGGGCTGGTTGCTGGCGCGCTCGCTGGTCGAGACTCGCGGGGTGTTTTGGGCGTGGTTCATCCACTTCGTGCAGGATGTGTTGATTTTCAGCGTGTTGCTGGCCGCGGCCTGAGATACACGGCGGGGCATGGCCACACGGTCATGCCCCATTGTCGGTGCCGGTCACTTGACCAAGCGGTTGAGGGTGGCGATGAACTCGTCCATCGGCAACGGCTTGGCAAAACAAGCGTCATAGCCTGCCGCGAGGGCTTGGTTGCGGAGTTCGGGGGTGTAGTAGGCGGTCACGCCAATCAACGGGACGCCCGGGCGGTCGATTTGGCGCTTGAGCTGCAAACCGAGCTGCATCCCGTCGCCGTCGGGCAGGTGAAAGTCGAGCACCAGCCCATTGACCATGCCCTCGGTGGCCGTGATTTGTTGGTTGGCCTCTGCGACGCTACCGGCCAACAGGCAGGTGGCACCGCGTGACTCGACCGCCCAACATAAGACGGATTGGGAGTCGGTGTCGTCTTCGACCACCAAAATGGTTGGTTGGCTCATGATTGGGCACTCCTTGGATGGGGGGCGTCAGGTGCTGGATAAGCGCGGTGCAAGATAGGGCACCTCGCGCATGATTTTAACCAAATCATCGGCCAGTGTCATCGGGTCGATCGGCTTGGCGAGGTGCGCGTTGAAACCGGCGGCAACGGCGCGCTCGCGGTCGGTTTGCATGGCATAGGCGGTGAGGGCGAACACGCACAGGTGCGCCAGCGCGGGGTCGGCGCGCAGGTTGGCGATGACCTCCCAGCCGTCCATCTTGGGCATCGAGATGTCGCACAGCACGAAATCGGGCAGGGGGTTGGCGCGCAACCACGCCAACGCCTCGAGGCCGTTGCGGGCGGTGTACACGGTTAGGCCGTGCATCTCCAACAACATCTGGGCGACCAGCACATTGTCGGGCTCGTCATCGACCACCAAGACCGTCCAGCCTGTCAGCACGAGGTTGGGCGTAAAAGGCATCGGTTAGGCCTCCTTGGGGGCAATCAGGGCGGGGCGGCTGAGCGGCAGGCTGGCGGTGAAGGTGCTCCCCTCACCCAGCTTGCTCTGGACGGCGATTTGCCCGCCCATCAGCACGCACAATTTTTGCACGATGGACAAGCCCAAGCCCGCGCCGCCGTATTTGCTCTGCATCCCGGCCTCGACTTGGCGGAACTCCTCGAAGATGGCGGTTTGGTAGGCCTCGGAGATGCCGATGCCGGTATCGCGCACGGTCAGCGCCCAGCGCGCCTCGTCGAGGCGGCGCAACGACAGCGTCACGCTGCCCTTTTCGGTGAACTTGGTCGCGTTGGTCAGCAGGTTGTTGGCGATTTGGGTCAGGCGGTCGGGGTCGGTCTCGAGCGTCTCGGGCAGGTCGGGCGCGATGTCGAGCACGAGCTGGACGCCTTTGGCGGTGGCGCGTGGCAAGAAGCTGTCGTGCCATGCCTGCGCCAGCTCACGGATGGTCACGCGCTCCCACAGGATGTCGATGCGCCCGGCGTTGATGCGCGACAAATCGAGCACGTCGTTAATCAGGCTGACGAGGCGGCGGGCATTGAAGTCGATGCGCTCCAACATGCGCTGCATTTGTGATGAGGCGTCGCCGGTCATCAGGGCGATGCCGGTGAAGCCGAGGATGGCGTTGAGCGGGGTACGCAGTTCGTGGCTCATCACGGCCATGAACTGGTCTTTGAACTTGAGGGCTTGTTGCAGGTCGTTGACCATCACGCCCATCTCGTGCGCCGCCTCGCGTAGCTCGGTCACGTCACTCATCACGAACAAGACTTGGGTGACGCGGTACTGGTCGTCCATGACCGGCACGAAGTTGGACTTGAACCAGTGGACTTTGCCGTCACGGTCGGGGACTCGTTGCTCGAGGTTGAGCATCGGCTTGCCGGTGCTGGCGATGCGCCGCGCCGTCTCGACCACGGCTTGGGCGAGGCGCTTTTGCGGGTGGTCGATGTCGCTGGGGCGTTGCCCCATCACTTGCTCGGGGTAGACCCCCAAGAAGTCGCAGGCGGCCTTGTTGATCAGCACCGTGCGCCCCTCGGTATCGAGGGTAAAAATCAGGTCGGTTTGCAGGTCGATGAGCTGCATCAAGAACATCTGCGACTTCAGGGCGCTCTCGACGCGCTCGTTTTGCTCCATGGTCTGGCGCACGCTGGCCAGCGTAAAGTTGACCATCAGCGCCAGCTTCTGCACGATCGGGTGCTTGCTGGTGGTCTGCACGGTCAGGTCGAAGTCGCCCAAGACCACCTGACCCAACGCATCCGCGATGCGCTCGACCTCGGCGAGGTCAGTGCTGGCGAGGTCGGCAGGCGAGGGAAGGGGAGAGGGTGGGGTGGGGGTCACGCCGGTTGGCCTTTCTTGCCTTTGTAGATGATGTGGATTTCGCACTCGGCGTCGCCGCGCTTTTGGCAACGCGGCTCCTCGATGACGATGGTATCGCCGAACTCGTCGGCCACCCACTGCGCGATGCTGCGGTACAGCGTGCACAGGCGGTTGGGCGATTGGTAATGCATGATGGTGCGGTCGCTCAGCTCCGCCAACCGAAACTTTTCGTTGATGCGGTCACGGTCTTCACGGGCGAAGGTGGACGACAAGGTGTTGTGGATGCGCGGCTGGCGGGTGATGACCTCGCGGGTGGTCGTCACCCCGCGCACGAACCCGCTGAACCCTTTCAGCAGTTCCACGCCGCAATAATGCCCGAAATCCCAGACGAACGCCTCTTCGGCTTGTCCTGTGACGCGCAACGCGGCGGCGAGCTGGGCTTGCCACTCGGTATCGGGGTAGTAGGTGTCCATCCGAAACTCGACCATCTGGGTACCGGTTTCGGCGCGGAGCTTGCCCTCGGTCTCGGCACCCCATTGGTGCCCCACGAACTCGAACAACAGCTTGTTGATGATGCCAATCATCTCTGTATACCTATAGACTACCCAACACGGCGTGCTTAGACGGTTATGTTAACGATACCGTCAAAAGGGCAAGCCGGACAATGGCTAATTTGTGCGTTAAGCCACCGGCTGAGGGTAAAACTGGGCTTAATGCTTGAAAGACTGGTAATGTGGCTAGTCTCGCTTATATAGGACTGAACATCAATCGAAACAGATGTTAACCGTAAGGTTTTTCGTTAATACTAAAAGAAATAAAGCCGTTTTCCCGTTGATCGTAATGGCAGGATAAGGGTAGTGTTTAACCACATGACTAAAGTACCTTTTAATCCTCATTTGCTCATTGAAAAACAGATGTAACACGCTATGATTGGAAACGTTATCATATGCGTTGTCAGGTTCGGTTTATGAGCCGAAAGCGCATTCTCATCGGCACACGTTTTAACGGTTTAGCTTCTAGGAGCACATCACCATGGCCAAAATCTTGATCGTAGAAGACAGCGACGACCTCCAGTTCATCTTCTCTTGGGTGTTCCGCAGCAAGGGGCACAGCATCGAGTCGATTCAGGATGGACAAGAGGCGATGGATTATCTGGCGTACTATACGCCCGATGTGTTGTTGCTCGACATCAACCTGCCCAACGTCTCGGGCTTGCAGATTGCCCACTGGGTGCGCCAACAAACCCGCTTCGATGACACCAAGATTATCTTCGTGACCGGCAACCAGATGTACCAAAGCTCGCCCGATGCCGAGCTGGCCGACCTGTTCTTGCTCAAGCCGGTCGATGCGCCGATGTTGGTGCAGATGGCCGACCGCTTGCTGTCGCGCCGCGAGGCCAAGCGGCAGCCCGCCTAAGACCAATTTCCCGCTTTTCTCGGCTGGTTTCGCGCTGGCGCACACGTTGCGTCGGCGCGTTTTTGTGTTATTCTCTGTCGTGACCTTGTCGTGACCACCTATGATTTGATTTTTCGCACGTTCCGCATTATCTTAGAGGTAGTAATACGTATTAGTTTATCGCGAAAGTTTTTCGAGATGTCCCGTCGCCGTGTGACCCAAAAAGAGATTGCCCTATCGGTCGGGGTGTCGCAGACCACCGTCTCGCTGATTTTGGCCGGTGATGACACCCCCAGCGCCAGCAAGGAGACCCGCGAACGGGTGCTGAAAGCCGCCCATACGCTGGGGTATGTGCCGCAGGCGGCGGCGCGGGCGCTGGTCAGCGGGCGCGCCAACACCTTGGCCATCATCTTGTTCGACCCGCATGAGCAGGTCTTCCGCGACCCGTACATCCCCAACGTGCTGACCGGCATCACCGAGGTGGCCAGCGTGCAAGGCTTGCGCTTGTTGGTCGAGCGGGTGCAGGACGGCAGCAATACCGACGTGGTGCGCCATTTGCTGAAGAGCAGTGTGGCCGACGGTGCCATCTTGGTCAATTGTCGCTTGCCCAGCGCCACCATCCACAGCCTATATCACGAGGGGTTCTCGCTGGTATTGCTCGATGCCGACCAGCCACACGGCCTGCCGTTGGTGGCCATCGACCATATCGCGGGCGCACGGGCGGCGGCGCATCACCTGCTCAGCTTGGGGCACCGGCGCATCGGTTGCATCCCCTACGCCATCCTCGACCACGCCCACATCGTCTCGCGCTATGACGCCTTTATCGACACCTTGTCCGAGGCGGGCGTGGACATGCCGCCGGAGTACGTGGTCAACGGGCGCTTCGACCCCGACACTGGCGAGGCGGCCATGCACCGCTTGTTGGCCTTGCCCCAGCCGCCCACGGCGGTCTTTGCGATGAACGACCTGATGGCGTTGGGCGCGTTGCGGGCGTGCCAAGCGCGTGGGGTGCGCGTGCCCGATGACCTCGCGTTGGTGGGGTATGACGACATGCGCTTTGCCGAGTTCACCTACCCAGCCCTGACCACCATCCGCGCCCCAGAGGTCGAGATGGGGCGGCGCGCCGCGGAGATGCTGTTGCGCTTGATTGACGAGCAACCCAGCGCCCCACCGGTCGAGTGGCTGGAGACGGCGTTGATTGTGCGGGGGTCTTGTGGGGGGCTGACCCGCCTCGATTAGGCATGACCGCGGGAGATGCCCGCGTGCTGCGTGTTCTTTTTTTGTTTCTGTGCGTTGTTTCGGCAATACGTATCACTGAGGAGACGAGTCACATGCCAACGATTGCGTTTATTGGGGCGGGCAGCACGGTGTTCGCCAAGAACCTGCTGGGCGACATCCTCGGCTTCCCCGAGCTGGCCAACAGCGACATCCGCTTGATGGACATCGACGCCGAGCGCCTGAAGACCTCCGAGGTGGTGGCGCGCAAGGTGGCGCAAGCCTTGGGCGCTAACCCGACCATCACCAGCACCACCGACCGGCGCGTTGCGCTGGATGGTGCGGATTACGTGATTTGCATGATTCAGGTGGCCGGTTATAAGCCCGGTACGGTGGTCGATTTCGAGATTCCCAAGAAATACGGCCTGCGCCAGACCATCGCCGACACGCTGGGCATCGGCGGCATCATGCGCGGCTTGCGGACGATTCCGGTCTTGCTGGACATCGCCCGTGAGATGGAAGAATTGTGCCCACACGCGCTGTTTTTGAACTACGTCAACCCGATGTGCATGAACCAGTGGGCGCTCAGCCGCGGCAGCAAGATTGCCACGGTCGGGCTGTGCCACAGCGTGCCGCACACCGCCCACGAGCTCAGCCTCGACATCGGCGT
>JALONY010000114.1 GCA_025454715.1 Anaerolineae bacterium | reverse complement strand
GAGTCGCTGGTGCACCAGACCGCGGTCATCTTGTGCTTGGCCGTGCTGGTGCTGACCGCCTTCCAATTCGTCTCGTTGGGCGGCCTCGAGGGGGTGGCCGAGACGGTCGAGCAAACCGGCATCTCGGTCAACAGCGCCCTGCTGGACGGGGTGCTGTGGGTGATTGCCGCCTTCTTGGGGGTCGGTTTCGCCATCCGGCGCGGCCTGCCCGACACCCTCGCCCGCCTCGGGTTGCGCGCACCCACCCGCGACGATTGGCGCATGGGCGTCGGCTATGGCGTCGGGCTGGTGGTGCTCCAAATCGTGTTCCAAATCGTCTGGGCAGCCCTCGCGCCCGACGCCTTCGCCGCGCAAACCACCGCCGCCCAAGCCCTGACCAACGTCATCGACAGCCTGCCGCTGGCGCTGGTGGTCGCCTTCAGCGCCGCCGTCGGCGAGGAAATCTTCATGCGCGGCGCGTTGCAACCGGTGTTCGGGCTGGTGCCGGTCAGCGTGTTCTTCGTCGCCCTACACGTGCAATACACCCTGACGCCCATCATGCTGTTCCTGTTCGTCGTCAGCCTCGCGCTGGGCGTGCTGCGCAACCGCGCCAGCACCACCGCCGCCATCATCGCCCACTTCGTCTATAACGCGCTGCCGTTCGTGTTGTTCAGCCTGCTGGGAGGTGCCGCATGACGCGCTTGACGCGCTGGGGCGTGTTGCTGGGGGTGTTGCTGGCGCTGATGACCGGCGCGCACGCCCAAGACCCGACCCCCACCCCCACCTTACCGCCGGTCGTGGTGGCGTTGGAGGCCGACCTATTGATGCCGCACGGCGCACTGGCGCGCCTGACGCTCGACGCCCCGCCCGCCGAGGTCGAGTCGGTCGTCCTCAGCCTGTCCCAAACCGGTTGGGTCGGGCAGACGCTGGTGCTCCAGCCCATCGCCGACCCCGCCAGCCCGCGCCGTAGCCAAGTCGAATGGGTCTGGCAAGCGCCCGACCAGCCCAGCCTGCGGCTGTTCGAGCCGCTCACCCTGACATGGGCGCTCATCGTTGACGGCCAACCGACCACCCTGACCCAGACGGTGGATTACGCCGACTTCCGCGCCGCATGGGGGACGGCCAGCGAGCTGGGCGTGTCGGTTGCCGCGCCCCAAGACGCCCTCCGCCCGAGCGCCCTAGAGCGTACCCTGCGCCCGTTGCTGGGGCAATTGGCGCAGGTCGCCGGTCAAGCGGTGCCCAGCGGTGCCCTCGTGGTGGTGCCGCGCCCGCTGATGGCCGAGGCGTGCCCACTCGACCAAGCCTTTTTGGGCGAGCGCACCGCCCTGCGCCTGCCGTGCACCTTCGGGCGCTTAGAAGCGTTGTATGCCGCGCAAGGCTACACCGTCCTAACGGTCGAGCGCGCCAGCGCCACCCTCGCCCAGACCGCCCTGACCGCCGCCCTGTTCGACCGTAGCGTCGGGGCGAGCCTGCCCAGCGCGGTGCCCGCGTGGTTCCGCCACGGGCTGATGCGCTTTTTCGACCCGACCCCCAAGCTCAACGAGTATAATTTCGCCCTCAACGCGGCGCGCACCGCCAGCCTGTTGCCCGACCTGAACGCGCCGCCCAGCGACGACCAACGCGCCCTGTGGGAGGCGCAAGCGGTCGGGTGGGTGCTGTACATGGCCGACCAAATCGGCTACGATGGCGTGCTGGGCTTGGCCGCCGACCTGCGCGCAGGTCAGGCGCTGGGGGCGCTCTACACGGCGCGCAGCGGCGCAGACCTCGCCGGTTTGGGCGGCGCGTGGGCGGCATGGCTGATGACCGACGCCGGGCGACTCGCCTATGGCCTGACCTTATATAGCCCAGCCACCGCCACCCCGACCATCACCCGCACCCCGACCGCTGTGCCGAGCCCGACCCACACCCCGACCCCGACCCTGACGCCCAGCCTGACCCCGACCCCGACCGCGACCGCCACCCCGACGCGCACCCCCAGCCCGACCCTGACGCCCTCCCCCAGCCCCAGCCCCACCGTGACCTTGCTGCCGCGCATCAGCGGCACGCCGGTCGGGGTGTCGGGCGGGGCGGGCGGGGCATCGCTCATCCCGCCGGAGCTGCTGGTGGTGTTGGGGTTAGGGTTGGTGGGCGTGTTGTCGGTTTTGCTGGTGCGGCGCTTCCGCCCGACCCGATAAGAGAGCACCCCTCATGACCGAACTCATCAACCTGTATACCCTCACCCAACCCGAGCTGGCCGAACTGCTGGCGCAGTGGAATTTGCCGCGCTTCCGCGCCAAACAAGTCTGGGCGTGGCTGTACGACAACGCGGTCGGCAGCTTCGACGAGATGACCGACCTGCCGACCAACCTGCGCGAGCGCCTGAAGGCCGAGGCCACGCTGGGCACCCTGACCACCCATGCCGAGCGCAGTAGCAAGGACGGCACGCTCAAGCGGCTGTACGCCCTGCCCGATAGTCAGCTCATCGAGTCGGTCTTGATGCCCTACGACGACCACCGCCGGACGGCTTGCATCTCGACGCAGGCGGGCTGTGCGATGGGCTGCACGTTCTGCGCCACCGGCCAAATGGGCTTCGCCCGCCACTTGTCCGCCGCCGAAATCGTCGAGCAAGCGGTGCGCTTCGCCCAAATCTTGCGCGCCGAGGGCGACCGCCTCTCGAACGTGGTGCTGATGGGCATGGGCGAGCCGTTCCACAACTACGACGCCTCGGTCGAGGCCATCCGCCGCCTGATGAGCGACCTCGGCATCGGGGCGCGCCACATCACGGTCAGCACGGTCGGGCTGGTGCCGCAAATCTTGCGCTTCGCCGACGAGGGCTTGCAGGTCAAGCTGGCCATCAGCTTGCACGCCGCCACCGACGACGAGCGCGCCACCCTACTGCCCATCAACAAGCGTTACCCACTGGCCGACCTGCTGGACGCCTGCCGCACCTACATCGAGAAGACCGGTCGGCGCGTCACCTTCGAGTGGGCGTCGATTGCGGGCAAGAACGACACCGCCGAGCAAGCCCACACCCTCGGCGAGCTGCTGCAAGGGGTGTTGGCGCACGTCAACCTCATCCCGCTCAACCCGACCGGCGGTTATGACGGTCGCCCGTCCGACCCCGAGGCCACCAAGCGCTTCATCGAGATTTTGGGCGGCTATGGGGTGTCGGCGACGGTGCGCGTGCGGCGCGGCATCGACATCGACGCGGGGTGTGGGCAGCTCAAGGCGTCGGTCGTGCGCCGCCAGCGCGCCGCCGATACCGTCCTGCCGTCCGACATCGGTTAACCGAGGCCACCGCCATGCACTTGACCGTGGCGCAAGCCATCGAATTGGAGGTCTTGGCCGGTGCGCGGTGTGTGGGCGGGCACGCCGGACTCAGCCGCGAGGTCAAGTGGGTGCACAACGTCGGGGTGCCCGACGCGGCCAATTGGCTCAACGGCGGCGAGTTCGTGCTGACCACCTACATCAACTTGCCCCCGTCTCAGGCCGAGCAAGAGGAATATGTGCGCGCCCTCGCCGAGAAGGGGGTGGCCGCCCTCGGCCTGACGTATGGGCGCTTCATCCCAGAAGTGCCGCCCTACCTGTGCGCCACCGCCGACGCCCTCGGCTTGCCGTTGATTGCCGTGCCGTATCAGTTGATGTTCGTAGACATCGCCCGCACCATCAACATGCAGCTTGCCCAACGCGAGGTGCGCGAGGCGCTTTCGATCCAGCAAGCGCTCACCCGCCTCGTGATGGAGGAAGACAGCGACCTGCGCGACCTCGCCGTGACGCTGGCGCGCCTGCTCAACCAATCGGTCAGCATCGAAAATGAGCGGTTCGAGGCGTTCGCGGCGCAAAACGTGGCCGATGTGGACGAGGCGCGCCGTTATACCCAAAAGCAAGGCCGCACCGACCCGCGCCTGATCCACGCCCTCGAAGACCGCGGCTATCTGCCGCTCATCCGCCAGACCCTGCGCCCGACCGCCCTGCCGCGGATGCCGGATGTCGGGCTGGAGATGGAGCGCATCCTCGCGCCGGTGGTCGTGCACGGCGAAATTTACGGCTATTTGTGGATTATCGCCGACGCGCACCCGTTTTCGGAGCTGGAGCGCATGGCGGTCGAGAGCGGGGCGACCATCGCCGCGCTGATGTTGTTGCGCCAAGAGAAAGCCCAACGTGAGGCGGCCTCGGAGCGCGCCGAGTTCCTCTCGCGCTTGCTGACGCCCAAGGCCGCCGAGCGCGAGGACATGCTGATTGACCGCGCCCACCGCTACGGCCTCAACCTGCGCGCCCCCTACCGCATCTTGTGCGTGGACGGCCTGCGCGCCACCGTCCGCAGTGTGGCTTATCTGGAGCGCCTGCTGACCAGCCACGGCTACACCGCCCTGACCGGCCAGCACAACGATCAACTGGTGTTGTTGACCGCCGACAGCCCGCACGCCCTCGACATCGCGGCGGCGGTGGTGGCCGCCCAATCGTCCGACCCGACCCCGACCCGCGTGGCGGTCAGTAGCGCGGCGCGGGCGGTGAGCGGGGCGTTGCGCGCCGTGCAAGAATGCCGCGACTCGCTGGCGGTGGCCGCCCGCCTCGCCCCGTCCGACCGGCTCATCCGCGCCGAGATGTTGGGCTATTTGCTGGCGTTGTGGCGCGCCGGTTCCGACGCGCTGCACATCGCGCCCCACGCCGACGCCTTGCGCGCCCTACGTGACCTGCACGGCGCCGACCTGTTTCACACCCTAGAGGTCTACCTCGACCTCGGCGGCAGCGGGATTCATACCGCCGAGGCGCTCCACATCCACCGCTCGACCCTGAATTATCGCTTGGGGCGCATCACGGAGCACCTCGGCGTCGATTTGGGCGACCCGACCCAGCGCATCAACCTGCAAACCGCGCTCAAGCTGTTGCGCTTGTTCGAGTAAAACGCCTTAGCGCAACAACTCGCGGGCGGTCTCGGCGGACGGGGCGCGGGTAATCAGCACCCCGAGGTCGCCCTCGGCTTGGAAGCATATGCCGTAGGCGTCCGATTGCCAGCACACCCCCGCCTCGACCGCATCACCATAGGCGCGGTCAAAGCCGGTCGGCAGCAACTCGACCACCTCGGCGGCGTCCTCGGCGGTGTCGAAGGTCATGCGCCAGACCCACGCGGCCTCGCCGTCGGCATTCTCGTACAAGCGGTAGCGGTCGCCGCCCCACCCGCTGATGACCACGCTGGCGTTGATGCCGCCCAACATCGGGCGCGCCCAGTTGCGGATGAAGGCCGCGCCAGCGGTAAACTCGTAGCGGTGCGCCCAGCCCTCGCCCAACAGCTCGGACGAGTCCTCGACCGTCACCACGTCCGGCTCGTCACCGGCCAAGTAGGTCTCGGGGTAGATGATGTGCTCACTGCTGGTCGGCAGGTCGGTGAACGCTGCATCGACGGCGGCATAGCCCCCCTCGGCAATCAACGCTTGCACGAAACGCTGGCCTTGCGTGTAGGGGAACAGCAATTCCTCGGTCAGGATTTCGGGCGTGCCGGGCGGGATTTCCATCGAGGCGGCGGTGCTGGTGAGCACGTCCATCTGGCGCAACACCGCGGCGGGGTCGCGCTCGGTCAAGGCCGTCAGGTAATCGGTCATGACTTGGGTGGCGTCACCCTCGACCAGCGACAAGACCGCCAAGGCGCGGTCGGGCTCGGTCAACGACAATTCATCTGGCAAGATAACATCGAGGCCGAAGTTTTGGTCTTGCAGCGCGTGGGTGAACTCGTGGACGTACACGATGCGCTCCAGCAACGGCAAGGTATCGCCCAGCGTCTCGCTGGTCAGCAATAGGGTGTTCATCTCTTTGGTGGCGGGGTCATAGTAGCCGCCGACCTGCGAGGCCAACAGCGCCTCATAAACCGCCATCAGGTCTACATCGGGCTCCAATAGGCCGAACGCCTTGTAGATGGTCTCGGACATCTCGATCGACTGGAGTACCGCCGCGTCCTCGAACTGCTTGCTGACGAACTCGGCGACTTGCTCACGGGTCGGGAAGCCACGGATGACCTCGCCTTGCGGCTCGAGGCC
>JALONY010000113.1 GCA_025454715.1 Anaerolineae bacterium | reverse complement strand
GTGCCGGAACCCTCGTGACGCTCTTGGCGCAGAGCGCCGTCGGCGGCCTAGACCCCGCCCTCGGCCTGTTCAGCATCGACGGCACGCCCTTGGCGCAGTCTCGCGACATCAGCAGCACCAACCGCGACGCTCAAATCACCAACTACCGCCTGCCCAACGACGGCGAGTACGTCATCGTCGTGCGCCGCTCGCGCAATACCCGCGGCAGTTTTTCGCTGATAATGACGCAAACCGCCGGTACCGCGGTCACCGCCACGCCAGTTGCCACCACGGGCGACTCGCCCGACGGTCTGAGCGGTGAGCGCGGTTGCGAGACCTTGCGGGTCGGGTGCGTGGCCATCGCGCAACCGCCCACTGGGCGGACGCTCAACCTGCGCGCTCAGCCCGAGGTCGGTGCCGCCAGTGATGTGGAGCTGGGCGAGACGACCGAAGTCCTGCTGGTCGAAGGCCCCATCTTGGCCAACGGGTTCCGTTGGTGGCGCGTCGAGCTGGCCGACGGGCAACAAGGCTGGCTGGTCGAGCGCCTCAGCCTCACGCGAGTCTTAACGCCTGCTGAATGATGAGGTTGTGGCGCACGGAGCTGTGCACCAAAAGCGGTGGTCTTTAGGATAGGCCAAAGAAGTGTCCTGAGGACAAACGATGCATCTATCATTTTGAACTAGGCATTTGGTATGGTTTTGTCATAAAATTAGGACGAACGCCAAATGCAGAGACTGATCAGATGCAGACAGAAGATTTGACTGGGCAAATCCTAGGCGAATACAAGCTGGTAAAGAAGCTTGGCGCTGGCGGTATGGCAAGCGTATATCTCGGCACGCAAGCCAGTTTGCGACGTGATGTTGCGGTCAAAGTACTGCCTTTGGAGCTTGCGACTGAAAACGGCTACACCGAACGCTTCAATCAAGAGGCCAAGACCGCTGCTGGTTTGGAGCACCCCTACATCGTCCATATTTATGACCATGGAATCCACGAAGGCAGAAGCTACTTGGTGATGCGCCTGTTCAACGGTGGCACGCTGGAAGAGCATCTTCGGTCAAGGAGTGGGTGTATAGACTTACCCAAGGCGGCTAAGATCGTCGACCAGCTCGCCAGCGCACTCGATTATGCCCACGGGAAAGGCGTCATCCACCGCGATATCAAGCCCTCGAACCTGATGTTCGACGACCAAGGCAATTGCTATGTGGTGGACTTTGGCATAGCCAAACCCACGGGCTCGACGCTTAGTATGACCCACGATAGTCAGCCTATTGTACGTGGGACGTGGCCTTATATGCCGCCCGAGCAATGGCAAGCGCAACCACTTACCGCTGCCACCGACCAATATGCGCTGGCCGTGACGATGTATAGAGCCATAACCGGTCATCTGCCCATCGTCAGCAAAACGGGCAAGCCAGAAGATTGGCAACGTGCACACCTACAAGACTCACCAACCTCTGTGAGAACATACCTAAAAGACATCCCACAGTCTCTTGAGGAGGCACTGAGTCGTGCGCTATCCAAAGACCCGCGCGAACGATTCCCCAATATGGCTGATTTTGCCGATGCCTTCTTGGAAGCGAACAATAGAAAAACGCGCCCGGTCAAAATCTCTGACACCAAGCCCCAAGAAATCTCGCCATCCGTGGATAAACATGCCACGAGCCACACCAATCCCACTCAGATACCGCCTGAGGGGGTCAAAACCAATGCGACGATCATCAAGTCAAATTCTCAAACGAAATATCCACGGCTACACAAGGTCATAGAGGCCGCAAAACCACGTTTAGGCACTGTAATCCGCCAGTTGATGCAAGGTCTCATGCGCCTTTTTCAGCGATGGGCACCAAGGTTGCAATCAGCGTTGTCGAAGTTGATTGCCAGCTTAAAAGACCTGATTCGCAAGCTGCCCACTCACTTCCAAGCACATCCGCAACTGCTTCATCGCGTCCTCTTGGTGGGTTTAGGCGTAGTACTTGCGCTCATCACACTTGTGGTTATCATGAGACCTGCTGAAATCGATCCTGTCTGTCAAGCAGC
This sequence comes from Anaerolineae bacterium, assembly GCA_025454715.1. GTDB lineage: Bacteria > Chloroflexota > Anaerolineae > Aggregatilineales > Phototrophicaceae > Flexicrinis. Next base: position 3,980 of record JALONY010000113.1, on the reverse strand, counting down.
CGACCAAGCTCGCGCCATCGATATTGATCCCAATAGCAAGGTGTCGGCGTCTTACGAATACGACACAATCAACCAGCTTGTTCGCTTTTGTCTGGTTTACCCGTACCCCGAACAAGTCGCCAAAGTCGTCATCAGCTTAATTGATAAACGTGGGTTTTTTCTGGCAAATCGTGAGATAGGCTCACCCATCGGGTTTATCGAGTTCAAATCCGCCGAAATCGAAGTAACAGCTGGTGAGCGATACACCGTTCGAATCGATGTCTTTGACGGGATTGTCTCATTGCCTTATCGTTCCGAACAGGAATTCACTTACGACCCACCGCCTAATGCCCTACGTAGTACTCGATAATCCACCGATGAAGTTCGTAAGATTTTACCAAAAGCTCAGCCTCACACGAGTCTTAACGCCTGCTGAATGATGAGGTTGTGGCGCACGTTTGGTTTCGCCGATATAGTTATCAACAGACATCGGTAGCGCACGCCAATGGTGGGATGGGCGTATGGGACATGAAAATCTGGTCGGGCAAACCCTCGGCCAGTTCGAACTCAGAGAACTACTCGGCGTCGGCGGGATGGGCGCGGTCTACCGCGGCTTCCAAACCAGCTTGCGCCGTGAGGTAGCGGTCAAGGTCTTACCCTCGTCGCTGGCGACCGAAGTCGGCTATGTCGAGCGTTTTAACCGCGAGGCGCAGACCGCCGCATCGCTCGAGCACCCCCACATCGTCAGCATTTTCGACTACGGGACACAGCGCGGCACCAGCTACTTGGTCATGCGCTTGCTGAACGGCGGCACCTTGGCGCAACGCCTTCAGGCGCGTGACGGCAAAGTCACCCTCCCCTCGTTGGGCGAGACCTCGGCCTTGCTGTCACAACTCGCCAGCGCGTTGGCCTATGCCCACGGGCAAGGGGTCATCCACCGCGACATCAAGACCAGCAACGTGATGTTCGACAACCAAGGCAACGGCTACTTGGTCGATTTCGGCATCGCCAAGCTGATGGGCGCGCAATCGGGCTTGACCGGCACCGGCATGGCCATGGGCACCCCGACCTATATGCCGCCCGAGCAGTGGGCAGGCCAAGACCTCACCCCCGCCGCCGACCAATACGCGCTGGGTGTGCTGGTCTACGCCATGGTGACCGGGCGCGTGCCGTTCGAGGCCAATACCCCCTACGAATTGCTGCACAAGCACCTCAACGAACTGCCCACCCCTGCCACCACGCACCGCGCCGGAATCCCAGAAGGGATTAACGCGGTGCTCAACCGCGCCTTGTCCAAGACCCCGACCGAGCGTTACCCCTCGGTCATCGAGTTCGCCCGCGCCTTCAACGACTCGACTTATGGCGTCGAGGGCGAGGCCACCGCGTTCTTCACCAGCAAAATCGACACCCGCCAGCTCCGCCCGATTAACCAAGCCAATTTCTCGCCCATCAGCGGCGTCCAGACCGGCATGGGCAACCTGCCGCCCAGCAGTGGCTCACAACGAGTCGGCTCGACCCAAGCCCCGCCCCCCACTGGCACGTTGCCGGTGCCTTTGGCGCGCAACCCGCTGTTTTATGGCGTGGTGCTGGTCATCGTCCTGCTGGTCGCCATCATCGGCATCTTGCTCAGCGGGCGCGATACCCCCCCACCCTTCGACCCATCCACCCTGCCGCCGGATGTGGTGGTGGTCATCGCCAGCAACACCCCGCGCCCAGAGCAACCCACTGAGACCGTGACCGCGGGGGCAACCGAGGTCGCAGCGGTCGATACCGCCCAAGCACCCGCTACCGCCACCCCGACCGACGCGCCCGCCACCACCGTCGCACCGACCGAGCGCGCCACCACTACCCCGACCGATACCGTTCAACCGGCGACCGACACCCCCACCCCAACCCCCAACGCCAGCAGCACGGCGCGAGCGCTGGCCGCCGCTGCCGCCGCCGCCCAAACCGAGACCACCGACGCACAACCGACCGCGACCCACACGGCGACCAACACCGAGACTGCGACCGCGACCCCGACCCAAACCGCGACGGCCACGGCGACGCCCACCCACACCTCAACTCACACATCGACCCCGACCAGCACATCGACCGATACCCCTACCCACACGCCGACCCAGACCCCCACCGATACGCCGACTTCGACCCCGACCCCCACGCCGACCGCGACCGAAACCCCGACCGCCACCCCCACCCCAACGCCCAATTTCGCCGCTTTCACCATCGTCTTCCATGCGTTCAAGAGCGGCAACGCCGATATTTACCTGACGGACGCCACCGGCACGACGCCGGTGCAAATCACCACTGACCCAGCCGATGATGTCGAACCGGCATGGTCGCCCGATGGCCGCCGCATCGTGTTCGCCAGCAACCGCGACGGCAATTACGAGATTTACGTGATGAACGTGGACGGCTCCAACCTCGTCCGCCTGACCAACGACCCAAGCGACGACCGCTCGCCCGCATGGTCGCCCGACGGGCAGTACATCGCCTTCCACAGCACCCGCGGCACGGTCACCAGCGACATTTTCGTCATGCGCGCCGATGGCTCCAACCCCGTCCAACTGACCGACGACCCCGCCTACGACCTCGCTCCCGCGTGGTCTGCCGACGGGCGGCGCATCGCCTTCCACACCCAGCGTAACGGGGGTGACAACGACATCGCCATCATGGACTTCAACGGTGCAAATCAAACCGTCTTGACCGATAACGCCGCCTTCGACGCCGACGCCACCTTCGGGCGCGACGGCAGCATCTACTTCGAGTCGGATCGGGACGCGGGCAGCTACAAGATTTTCCGCCTGTTGCCCGACCTCGTTACCGTCGAGGCCGTGACCGGCGGCAACGAGGACTACTACCCCAGCTTCGGCATCACCGCCGACGGTCGCGAGGCCTTGGTCTACGAGGCGCGGCGCAGTGGTGTCGCCACCTTTGAATTGGTCGCCCGCATCGGCGATAGCGAGCAATTCATCACCACTGGCATGGACGCCAGCAGCGCCGCATGGAAGCCCGACAGCGCCTACAGCCGCGTTCAGCCTTTGCCGGTCATCGAGCCGCTCCCGACCGAGACCCCGACCCCGACCGCCACACCCGCCCCCCCGACCGAGACGCCCAACCCAGACCAACCGACCGCCACGCCCGAGGTGACCGCCTTCATGGTGATTGCCGCCCGCCCCGTGCTGGTGTATGACCTGCCCAGCCAGACCGCCAGCGCCATCAGCGTCACCGGCCAGCGCCTAGCCGTCACCGGCATCAACGCCAACAGCACGTGGTACCGCGTCACCATCAACGGGCGCGAGGGCTGGGTGCTCATCAACTCGGCAGGCTGGACATTGGAGGGCGACGCCTCGGGCTTGCCGCTGGCCGCCCCCGCCGGTGTGGACGCCAACGAGAGCGACCCGGGCTTCTTGAACGTGATGTTCCAAACCGGATTCGACACCCTGCCCGTCCTGACCGAGAACACCGGTTGGGAGCTGCGCCTACTGGAGAACGACACCGCCATCTGCTCCAGCAGCGAGGGCGCGTTCCTGTCGTTCGGTGACCCGAGCTGGACGAATTACGAGGTCATCGCCGAGTTCCAGTTCCGCGGCAGCGAGACCGGCTCCTTCAGCATCATCACCCGCATGGACGACCAACGCACCGGCATCTACAACCGCGTGTCGGCCTCCGAGGCCAACGTCTCGACCTACACGCTCCGCCTGCCCAGTATGCGCTCCTTGCCGATGTCCGAAGTCCCCATCAACATCCGCGCCAAGCAATGGGGTTTGTTGCGCGCCGAGGCCGATGGCACCAAGATTCGCACTTACTTCGACGGCCTGCAAACCACCGAGTACGAGTTGTTGGCCGACTACACCAACGGCTACATCGGCATCGAGGCCGAGCGCGGTACGGTCATCTGTTTCAACAGCATCGTCGTCCGCTCGCTCTACCGCTCACAAGACGCCCTGAATGCCTCGGTGCCCCGCGCCACCATGAACGCCAATGCCAACGTCCGCCTG
>JALONY010000112.1 GCA_025454715.1 Anaerolineae bacterium | reverse complement strand
ACCTTGTCCATGAACGTCTCGAGGTAGGCCACCGAGCGCTTCATCACCTCGGCGGATTGCAAGACGAACGGCAAAATCAGCTCACCGGAGCCGAACTTATCGCCGACCTCCTTCATCGCGGGCAACAAGACCCCGTTGAGCACCGTCACCGCGTCGTTGCGCGTCAGGCACTCGTCAATCAGGCGCTCCACCCCGTCCTTCTTGCGGTGGACGATTTGCCAATGCAGCGCTTGCTCGGCGGTCATGCTGGCGGTCGGGTCTTCGACTTCCTGCCCGCCGACCTTCACGTCGTTCTCGCTAAAGTATTGGATGAAGCGCGGCAGGGCGTCGGGGTCGGTGTTGAAAATCAAATCATCGGCCACCTTGCGCTGCTCAGCGGGAATCTCGGCATACGGCGTGATGTGCGCCGGATTGACGATGGCCATATCGAGGCCAGCCTGCACCGCGTGATACAAGAACACGCTGTTCAGCACGCCACGCGCCGCCTCGGTCACGCCAAAGCTGACGTTGCTGACGCCCAGCGCGGTCATCGCGCCCGGCAAGTGTTGCTTAATCAGCCGAATCGACTCGATGGTCTCGACCGCGTCGTTGCGCAGTTCCTCTTGGCCGGTGGTGAGCGGGAAGGTCAGCGTGTCGAAAATCAGGTCTTCGGGGCGCAGGCCGTACTCTTGCAAGGCGATGTCGTAGATGCGCTTGGCAATCTCGAACTTCTTCTCGCGGGTGTGCGCCATGCCCTCCTCGTCGATGGTCATGCTGATGACCGCCGCGCCATATTTCTTGACGATGGGCAACACCACGTCGATGCGCTCGCGCCCGTTTTCGAGGTTGTTGCCGTTGACGATGCCGCGCCCCGGGTACAGCGACAAGGCGGCATCGGCCACGTCCGGCTCGGTCGTGTCGATGATGAGCGGCACCTCGACCGCTTGCGCCAATTTCTTGACCAGCGCCATCATCTGCTCTTTCTCGTCGGTGCGCTCGGTCAAGGCCACGCACACGTCCAGCATGTGCGCGCCGCTGTTGACCTGCTCGACCGCGATTTGGACGATGCTGTCGTAATCCTCGGCCAGCAGCAAGCGCTTGACCTTGCGGCTGCCTTGGCTGTTCACGCGCTCGCCCAAGAGGGTCGGCCCCGGGTTCTGCATCATCGGGCTGGCGGTCATGCCACTGCTGGCGCGGGCGACCGTCGGGGTCTCACGGCGGCGCGGCGGCAACAAGAACAGCGCGTCCGGCACGCTCAATTCCTCGGCGACCGAGTCCGGTCGCTTTAGGCCACGCGCCGCCAAATACGACTCGTAGCTGTGGCCGTGCACCTTGCGATACAGCGCGGCGAGGTGCGCGGGGGTGGTGCCGCAGCACCCGCCCACCACCCCGACGCCCCACCGAGCGAACTCGCTCACCATGTCGGCGAACGGCTCCGGCTCCATCGGGTAGACCGCCTCGCCGTCCACGTTGATGGGCAGACCGGCGTTGGGCAACACACTGATGGGCAGGTGGCTGTTTTCGGTCAGCCATTGGATGGGCGCGGTCATATATTCGGGGCCGGTGGCGCAGTTCATCCCAATTACGTCGATGGGCAACGCCTCCAGCGTGGTGAACGCGCTGGCGATGTCGGTGCCGAACAACATGCGCCCGCTGACATCGAGCGTGACCTGCACCTGTAGCGCCACCCGCCGCCCGCTGTCGGCAAAGTAGCGCTGGATGCCGTTGACGGCGGCCTTGACCTCGAGGATGTCTTGCGAGGTCTCGATCAGCAACACGTCCACGCCGCCCTCGACCAAGCCCTGCGCCTGCTCATAAAACGTGTTGGCCAATTGCTCGTAGGTCACGTTGCTCAGGTCGGGGTCGGAGCCGCTGGGCAGTTTGCCACTGGGGCCGATGCTGCCCGCCACGAAGCGCGGGATGCCGGTCTCGGCGGCCACGCGGTCACAAGCGCGGCGGGCGAGCTGCGCGGCGGCGCGGTTAATCTCTAGCACGCGGTCTTGCAAGCCATACTCGGCCAAGGTCAGGCGGTTGGAGCGGAAGGTGCACGTCTCGACCACCTCGCTACCGACGTTGAGGAACGACAGGTGAATCTTCTCGATCACGTCGGGGCGGGTGATGACCAGATAGTCGTTGCAGCCGTCGTATTGCTCACCGCCGAAGTCGGCGGGCGTCAGGTCGAACTTTTGGATGCTGGTGCCCATCGCACCGTCGTAAATCACGACGTGATCGCGCACGGCTTGCAAATACGGGAGGAGGGAGGTGGTGGGTTGAGTCATTGGGCGTACTGCCTTTTTTGGGGTCGGGCGGATGATATGTTACCAAGTGATGATTCTCAGGTTCGGGATTACCGCAAAATGCTTGTCTTTCGCAATCAACGGCAGTGAGAATGTGCGCGCACAAGCAGCAATCCATAGATCGTGATGCGGCATCTTCGGATGTGTCAGGCGAACGTCATGCTTCACACGAGCGTATTCACGTGCAATGTCGAGATTGACATCAAGCAAGGCAAAGCGCTGGCGCAAGTTTTCCACAAGCAGATAGTTCTTGGCTTTATCTCTAGAATTCTCGGCCATGTAATAGGCCTCTGCCAATACAAAGATGGGCATATAGACCTCTGGGATGTCCAAGACGAGGTCTATGGCCGACTGCACCCCATCCAATACATCGATTAACGCGCTGGTATCGATAATGGCTTTAGAAACTTGAGGGTCGGTCATCATCCCCTTCTTCTAGCTGCCTGAGTTCATTGAAGGACTCGCGCATACTCGCTATGTCTTCGGGGGTAATCTGTTGACGCCATTCGGCCAAGAATGCCAAAAGCTCACGCGAGTCGATGCCAGCAGGCAAGACTGGGATAGAAAAAATGGCATTCTCGGTCGATATGCGTTGGGTTTCAGGCATCAGCCGTAAATGTTGGATGATTCGATATTCCTGCTCAGATAACTTCACGAGTATCTGGACAGTTGCGGTAATGTCCATCATCTCTCCTCATCTCCTACGGTTTTTCGGACATGTGGGCGCGTTCGAGGCGGTCGGCCAGCGCCAGCCACAACTGGGTATCCAGCGCGGCGACCTCCGCATCGAGCCACAGCAACAGCGGGATGCGCGCCGCGTCGGGGTCGGAATAATCGCCGGTCTCGGGGTCGAACCGGTTGGCGCGCACGCGGGCATGGTCATCGGGGAAGCGCCGATAATACGACTCGCTCAGCGCGGCGATCATCTGGTTGGCGGCGGCGCTGACCAACAACTCGACTCGCTCGACCGGCTCGCGGTCTTTTTGCGCCGCCCGTGCCAATTCCAGCACGGCCAGCACGTATTGTGCCGCGCCCGGGGCGTCGTAGTCGGCCACCGCGTTATCGGGCAGGTTATCGGGCGCGAAGCCGTAGCTCATCATGCCGCTGAGCAGTTGGGTCGGCAGGCGCGCCAACAGGCTTTGGGGCGGGTAATCGCGGTGAAAGGTGGGCAAGTAGGCCGTGAAGCCCTCGGAAATGGCCGCCAACGCAGCGAAAAACGGCAAGGTTTGCACCATGCGCGCCAGCGCGCTCTGGGCGGCGTTCCATTCACGGGCGGCGGCGGCGGCGCGCAAGGCGGCCAGCTCGGTGGCAAAATCGGCATCCAACGCGGCATCGGGCATAAGGTCGGGTCACCCTCCCTAAGTGCACAGCTTACGATAAACGAAAAACGTCCCCAGCAGTGCGGCGGGAACGTTGACCATTCAGACGAAGGGCGTCGGGCTCATCTTCCCGCGCACTGCGGACGGACTTAGCACCGACCAGACGCTTCTGGGGCTGCTGTGGGGTCGTCGGCCCGTGTGCCTCGCCCACTCACGATGAGTTATCCCAAGTTTATCCCACATCCGGCGTGGCGGCAAGCGCCGATGTCCCCCTACGGTACTGGTTCGGTGTGGTTGCCAAGCCCCTCACAAGCGTTTATACTGTGTGGATGTAACATAAACATATCGTTTTGCAATCTTTGGCCGCGGTGCAAGCTTAGAAAGATGGGGGTGATGGGCGTGTCTGAACAGTCCAACCCGATCACGATCCACATCGTTGACGACCACGAAATCTTCCAGACCGGCATCCTCGACGCCGTCGAGAAGTTTGGCATGAAAGTGACCGGGCGTAGCTCCAACGGCTATGACGCCCTGCACAACATCCGTGCCGAGCGCCCCGACATCGTGCTGATGGATATCGGCCTGCCCGACATCAACGGCGTGCACCTCGCCCGCCAATTGACCCAAGAGCGCATCCCCTCGCGCATCATCCTGATTACCGGCCTGCACGACCCCGCCCAAACCCTGTACGCCATGCGCTCCGGCGCGTGGGGCTACCTGAGCAAGGGCATCACGGCCACCGAGCTGATCAAGAACATCGAGACGGTCGCCGCGGGCTATTACATCGCCGAAGACCTGCCCAAGATGACCCCCGACCAGTTCAAGGTCTGGATGGAATCGCAGTTGTCCAGCGTCAGCCGCAACGCCCGCGAGACCTCGACCGGCCACTACGTGCCGCTCAGCCCGCGTGAGCTGGAAATCTTGACCTGCCTGACGATGGGCATGAGCAATAAAGAAATCGCTCAGCACCTGCACATCAGCCAGCAAACGGTCAAAAACCACATGACCTCCATCATGACCAAGATGAACGTCAGCGACCGCACGCAAGCCGCCCTGACCGCCCTGCGGAACGGGTGGGTCAGCCGATAGGGAACCCCACACCATGATGAACAACCCCATCCCCGCCGCCGCCCAAGACGCCAAACAGCAATTGATGGCGTTGCTCAACGAAGAGCTGGGCACGCTCAAGCGCCGCATCAGCGAAATCCGCGCCCAAATCACCCAGCAACAAGTGGTGGTAGACCGCGAAGAGCAGCGTAACAGCGACATCGCCTCGCACTTAATCACCATCCGCCACTCGATCGAGGGCATCCCCCGCGAGGACATCCGCGACCGCTACGAAGAAGCGCTGGAGGCGCGCCAACGCCTCGCCACCATGCGCGCCCAGTTGGAACGCTTCCAGTCCAGCCTCGACCTGATGCAGACCAACTACCAGCTCATGCAGCAGGTCGCCAGCAAAATCCAAGGCTCCGACCTCAACTTGGACGAGGAGCACGAGGATGGCGCCAGCGCCCGCGCCTCGCTCAACATGCGCCGCATCGTCGAGGCGCAAGAAGCCGAGCGCCAGCGCCTCGCCCGCCAGATGCACGACGGCCCCGCCCAGTCGCTCACCAACTTCATCCTCAAGGCCGAAATCTGCCAGCGCTTGTTCGATAAATCGCCCCAAGACGCCGCCGAGGAACTCAACAACCTCAAGACCGATGCCAAGCTCACGCTGGGCAAAGTCCGCGATTTCATCTTCGACCTGCGCCCGATGATGCTGGACGACCTCGGCCTGATCCCGACCACCCGCCGCTACGTCGCCCGCTTCAAAGACCGCGCCGACCTCGACATCGAGCTGGAAATCGTGGGGGAGGAGCGCAGCCTCGAGGATTACCGCCAAATCTTGCTGTTCCGCGGGGTGCAAGAGCTGATTGCTCACGCCCGCGATTACGCCAGCGCCAGCCGCGTGCGCATCCGCATGGACTTGACCTCCAACCTGATTAAGGTGTTGGTCGAGGACGACGGGCGCGGCTTTGACCCCGACTTGATGGACAGCGCCGACGAGAACAAATTGCCCAACCGCCTGCGTGACCTCGTCACCATGCGCGAGAAGTTCTCGCTGGCCAAAGGCGCGATGCGCGTGTCGTCCAGCGAGACCGGCTCGACCATCCGGCTGGAGCTGCCCAACACCAGCACTTAAACCCGCCCGAAGGCACGCCCCGCGCCGGTGTGCCATTGTGTGCAGAAATACGCTACACTGTACGGGGTATGTGCGCGACCTGATTTTTCTCTGATTTGTGGGGAGGGACGATATGAGACGATTGTTCATTGTGGTAATCCTACTGTTGGTAGTAGGTGGCGTGGCAGCCTTCGTCTTGCTGCGCAACAACAACCCGGCGGGGGGCGGCACCGCGCCGTTGCCGGGGGGCACCCAAGTGGCGCAACCCGCCAACCCGCAGGCCACCGCCGCACCGGCCACGCC
>JALONY010000111.1 GCA_025454715.1 Anaerolineae bacterium | reverse complement strand
CCGCTCATAGGCGGTAAATTTGGCCGTGCGGTCGAGTCGGGCGGTCGAGGGCGACAAGATTTCGACGCACAGGTCGGGCGCGCCATACAAGCGCCCGTCGCGCTCGATACAGCGGTCGTTGTCGGGCGCAATCCACAGCAGGTCGGGCTGCACCACGGTCGAGTCGCTCAGCACCACATCGACCGGCGCGAACAGCACGAGGCTGCCCGCGGGCGTGCGGGTGCGCAAGCAATCATAGAGGCGCGCCGCGATGCGCTGATGGCCAAAGGTGGGGGCAGGCGACACGATGACGGCTCCCTCGAACAATTCGGTTGGGGTCAGGGTCTCGGGTTGAGCGAGGAACTCGTCCACGCTCAGGCGGGCGGGGGCAAGCATCACGACCTCCTGCGGCTCAGCCGTCGGCCAACACCTTATCGACCGCGTCGGCGAGGTCGCGCAGGGTGCGGACGTAATACACCCCATCCGAGGCCGGTTGATAGGCCAGCATGTCGCTGTCGCCGCTGCCCCACGAGGCCGGATTTTCGGGGTTGAACCAAATCAGGCGGCGGCTCTTGCGGTGCATCTCCTCGGCGATGTCGATGCGCGGGTCGTTGTGGTTGTTGCGCCCGTCGCCGAGGATGATGACGGTGGTCTTGCCGCCGATGGTGCCCATGTGGTCACGCTTGAAGGTGTTGAGCGCGTTGCCGAGGTCGGTGCTGTAATAGCCCGGCGGGTTGGCGTTCAGCACGCGCTGGACGGCCTCCATCGGCTCGTGCTCCTTGAAGTCCATGCTGATATCGACGAGGTCGCCGATGAAGATGAACGAGTTGGTGCGCGCCACTTGGTCTTGCAGCTCGTAAATCAGCGTCAGCAAGAACTCGGCGCAGTAGCGCACCGAGGTGCTCACGTCGCAAATCAGCACCAATGCGGGTTTGACGTGGCGGGTCTTGCGGCGCAATTCGACCGGCACGCCCTGATATTTCATGTTGGCGCGCATGGTGCGGCGCAGGTCGATGTCGCCGTCTTTGCTGCGCTTGTGGCGCAGGCTGGCACGGCTACGCAGTTTGGCGGCGAGGCGGCGGATTTCGCGCCGGATTTGCTCGGCGTCGTCATCGCTCAGGCGTTGGAGTGGGATATCCAGCACGTCGTTGCTGGGCTTGGGGTCTTGCTCGGCTCTGTTCTCGGCCAGCGTGCGCCCCGTGTAGTTGGAGACCTGCTCGTTGAGCCCCTCGAGGTTCTCCTCCAGCATGTCGCGCAATTCTTCGGCCTTCTCGTCGCTCATCCCCATCGACTTGAGCTTTTCGATCAGCATGTCGATGGCCATTTGCATCTTCTCGAGGTCGGCTTGGCTACGCATCCGGCGCTCCATCCAGCGGCGGTTTTTCATGTCGTCCTCGGCATTGAGGCCAGCGCGCTGCCCCATCTCGCCCAGTTCGTCTTCGCTGTAGGGCTTGCCCTCGACCAATTGGCGCAACAGGTCTTTGAGGGCGGCCAATTGACCGGCCAGAGAGCGTAGCGCTTTTTCCAGCATCTTCTGCTCGCGCTCGGTCAGGTTGTCGGGGATGTTGTTCATCAGCGGGGTGTTGCTGCCGAAGAAGAGCGGGAAGAATTGCTCGAACACCTCTTGGTCACGGTGTTCCTTGACCAGCGTGGCGCTGAGCGCCGCCCGAAACGCGCTCTGGCTCTCGACGCCCAGCGCCTCGGCGCCGTACATCGCATCTTGGCTCTCGGCCAGAGAAATCCGCACGCCTGCGGCGCGCAGGGCGCGGATGAAGTCGATCATTCGCTTGTCCATGAGGGGGGCGGCCTTTGCTCACTCGCGGTCTGGTCTCACCAGTGTACGCCGTCGGGCACGGATGAGCAACCGCTCATCTGGGTAGGGCGCAGGCCGCACCCCCTAGCGCGCCCTCATGAGGTCTTGCGCGTCACGCCGGTCAGGTATGGCACGATGTCTTGGGGCGAAATCGGCTTGAGCAAATACCCGTCGAAGCCGTGGTTCATCGTGTCGGCCTCGGTGTCCGAGGTGTAGTAGGCGGTGGTGGCCACGATGGGGCAATGCAGGTCGGGGTGTTGCTCGCGGATGGCCTGCAACACCCGATACCCGTCGGTGTGGCGCAAGAAAATGTCCAGCACGATGACCGTCGGGCGCACGGTTTGCAGGGTCGCCAAGGCGCTGTCTTGGTCGGCGGCGATGTGCAGGGTGTGGCCGTAATGCTCGAACACCATCCGAAACATCTCTTGGATGTGCTCGTCATCGTCGATGAGCAAGGCCGAAAATTCTGTCATGGGCTGGGTCACTCCATCATCACGTTGCGTTGATCTAAATAATCTTCGACGATTTGGCGAATGGTGGACATAATCGTGGAGACCTCGACCGGCTTGCTGATGTAGCCGTTGAACCCCGCCGCAATCATGCGCTCGCGGTCGCCGGCCATGGCGTGGGCGGTGATGGCGATCAAAATCATGTCGCTGCGCTCCGGCGCGTGCATGTCGCGGATGGCCTTCAGCAGGTCGTAGCCCGACATCATCGGCATTCGGATGTCGAGCAGGGCGAGGTCGAACGAGCGCTGTTTCAGCAATTCCAGCGCGGTTTGCGCGCTCCGGCGGCTGGTCACGGTGGCACCGCTGTAGGTCAAGACCATCTCCAGCACGGCGAGGTTGTCCGGCTCGTCATCGACCAACAAAATATCCCAATCTTCGGGGTTCGAGGTAAGCATGGCGGGTGTCTTTAGACCTCTTTCACATCTAGGCGCTTGGGCAAAGTAATGGTGAACGTACTGCCGTGGTTGACCTCCGAGACGACTGCGACGCTGCCTTGCATCGCCTCGGCGAGGCTGCGGACGATGGCGAGGCCGAGGCCGGTTCCCTCGTACTCGCGCCGGTCAGATTCATCGACTTGGCGGAAGGTCTCGAAAATCCGCCCAATCGAATCTTTCGGGATGCCGATACCGGTATCGCGCACCTCGATTTGCCAATCGGCGGGGGTGGCGCCGCCGCGCACTTCCACGTACACCCCGCCCTTTTGGGTAAATTTGATGGCGTTGCCCAACAGGTTGGTCAGCATCTGCGAGACCTTACGCATGTCGGTCAGGACGACCTCGGGCGCGCTGACGGCGAAATGCAGCTCCAACGCGATGCCCTTGTTGAGCGCGAGGCTACGCATGGCGCTGACGGTCTCGTCGAGGAATTGGCGCGGGCGCGCCTCGGTCACGGTCACGGTGATGCGCCCAGCCTCGATTTTGGCGAGGTCGAGGATGTCGTTAATCACGTCGCGCAAGCGCCGCCCGTTGGTGTCGATGCGCTGGAGTAGCTCTTGTTGGGTGGGCGCCAGCTGGGCACCGCCCTTCACCATCCCGCTCATCAAGATGCCGGTGAAGCCGAGGATGGCGTTGAGCGGGGTGCGTAGCTCGTGGCTCATGGTGGCCAAGAAACTGCTCTTGGCACGCGCCGACTCGAGGGCGCTGTCGCGGGCGGCCATCAGCTCGCGGCCAATCTTGTCGAACGCCAGCCCGACCTCGGCCAATTCGTCTTGGGTGTGCGGCTCGAAGGCCACCGCGTTGTCGCCCTTGACCATGCGGTTGGTGGCGGTGTTGAGGTCGTCGATGGTGCCGCGCACCGACAGGTAAAACCCGATCGCGAAATAGATCGCAGGGATCACGCCCAACAGCAAGACCGACCCGACCAAGAACTGCCGTTGATAATACCCGTTCACCCGCGCATCGATCAGGTCATACAGGCCGTCGGCCACCGTGCTGCGAAACGCGAAGACCGCATCGATGGTGTTGCGGGCGGCGCGATAGAAGCCCGCGGCGGTGCCGTAATCCTCGCTGCGGTCGAGTTCGGCGCGGAAGCCGGGGGCTCGCCCCAAGATTTCGCGGCTGGTGGTCAGCAAGAACGATTGCACCCGCCCGACATGGCCGGTCAACAGCAAGCCCTTGTCCTCGCGCAGGGCGGGGTTGTACTCGAAGGCGAACTCGAAACCTTGTTGGTTGGAGGCCAGTTGGTTGATGATGATTTCTTCATAGGTCACCAGCAAGGTGGTGTCCTGAAGGCGCAGGCCGCGCCCCGAAAGCGCCCCGATGACCGTGCTGTTGATTTCGTTGAGGTAGGTCGCCATCTGGGGGAGCTGCGTCACCACCGTGTCCATGTAATAGTAGGTGTCGATGTCGGGGTCGAGGATGAGGTTGGAGGTGTTGCCCACGCGGGTGATGAAGCGCAACAAGCGCTGGGTCAGGGCGTCGATGGTGTCGTTGCGCTGGCGCGTCTGCATTTGGGGGTAGGTCTGGCGCAACGCCTCAATCTCGGCGCGCAGGTCTGCCCAGTGGGGGGTGACTTGGAGTATCGCGCCGTACTGGGCATCGACCGCATCGACCGCGGCCAAGGCCTCGCCGATTTGCTGGTCGAGCGTGCTACGCTCTTCCAACAGGGTCGGGTCGTCCAGTTGGTTGGCCACCGGCGTCAGCGTCAGGTAATGCAGCGTCACGCGCAAGATCTGGGCGGTCGGCTCCAGATACAGGATGCCGTACAGCTCTTTGGTCGAGAAATCGATATCTTCGAGGGTTTTGGTGCGAAATTCGTTGCGGAGCACCGCGAACGGGACGCCGAGGAAAACGGCCAGCAGCAAGAACTTTTGCAGGTACTTGAGCCGCCCCATAACCCAGATGGACGGGCGGAAAAAACGACGCATGAAGACCTCTCCACACACACGGTGAAAGGCGAGATAAAGGAGGTGCCCGTTTCGAGCCGCACGCGCCCGAAACGGGGTGGATGAGGGCACGACGCACGAGCGATATTAAGACATTATAAGCGGATTGTTATGGGGCGCAAACCTTTACAGGACTCTTTCTCATTCCTCGACCACGAACGAGAACAAGGCGGCGCACCCCAGCGCATAAAAGCCATCGACCACCAACATCAAGACCAGCCACCCCGACCATAAGGCGATGTCGGCCTCGCTCAAAATCAGGTTGGTGGCGTTGACTGCCGACAGCAGGATGGGCAAGGCGGCGGGCAGCATCACGATGGGCAACAGGGCGTCGCGGGCGCGGGTTTGCACGGTCATGGCCGCCAGCAACGTGCCGACCAAGCTCAGCCCCAACGCGCCCAGCACCAGCGCCAAGACCAGCCACGGATTGACCAGCGGTTGGTTGTAGAGCAGGGTCATGATCGGCAGCAGCACCACCGAAATCAACAGCGTGAAGCTGAAGCTGGCGATGGCCTTGCCGAAAAACAGCGCGGTGCGCGGGATGGGCGCAATCAGCACCGCGTCGAGGCCGCTGGTCTCGCGCTCGGCGGCGAGGCTGCGGTTGAGGCCGAGGATGGCCGAGAACGTGACCGTCACCCACAGCACCCCGCTGACGACCGACTCGCGGGCGACGCGGTCGAGCTCGAGGGCGAAGCTGAACGTCAGCACGCACAGCGCGGCGAATAAGCCCATCGCCCCAATCAGCTCACGGCTACGCAATTCGGCGCGCAGGTCTTTGCGGAAAATCGTCAGGGCGGCAGCAAACATGGTCAACGGCAACCTATAAGAGAGGCGAAACATGCGCCGATTGTAGCACAGCGCGCCGAGGCGCTGGGCTTTCTCATCAACCGCAAACGCGACTCCGGCGTGGGTTTCTGGTATTGTGATAGCCTGTGGTGCTGGCTATAATTCTAGAACTTTTGTACAATCCCACTCGTATCCCCCACCTATCCCTAGACGGAGACCGCGACTGCTTATGTCGAACAAAATCGTCGTCCGTGGCGCCCGCGAACACAACCTCAAGAACATCGACATCGAAATCCCCCGCGACCAATTGGTCGTCATCAGCGGTTTGTCGGGGTCTGGCAAGTCGTCGCTGGCCTTCGACACGATTTTTGCCGAGGGGCAACGCCGCTACGTCGAAAGCCTGAGCGCCTATGCGCGCCAGTTCTTGGGGCAGATGGAGAAGCCGGACGTTGACCAAATCGAGGCAGCCACAACCCGCGCTCCACGGTCGGGACGGTGACGGAGATTTACGACTATTTGCGCTTGCTATATGCCCGCGTGGGCGTGCCGCACTGCCCGACCTGTGGGGCGGTGGTCAGCGCGCAGAGCGCCCAGCAAATCGTGGACTCGGTGCGTGGCCTGCCCGACGGCACGCGCCTACAAGTGCTCGCCCCGATCATCCGCGATAAAAAGGGCACGCACGAAAAGGTGCTGGAAGACATCAAGAAGGGCGGCTTCGTGCGCGCCCGCATCGATGGCGCGGTGCGCGAGCTGGAAGAAGACATCAAGCTCAGCCGCTATGGGATTCACAACATCGAGGTGGTGGTGGATCGCCTCGTGGTGCGCCGC